>NZ_JCAJRU010000126.1:0-14689 GCF_059447605.1 Paenibacillus sp. N119s
GCAAAATTTACTTAGTCATATCCGGTTGATCCGTGAGGCGTTACCCTACATGAAAAAACAACAAAGCGGTAGAATTTTGAATATCGCCTCCTCATCCGTTAAGCAGCCGATTCCAGGCCTGATTATTTCCAATACACTACGTACCGGGGTCGCTGGATTGGCGAAAACATTGTCAATGGAATTAGCCCCTTATAATATTCTGGTACATACTGTAGCACCAGGGAGAATTGCAACCGATCGCGTACGCAGCTTGGACGAGCATCGAGCTGAAAAATCTCATCAGACGACGGTTCAAGTTCGCAAACAAGCAGAAGAGGACATTCCACTTGGAAGATACGGAGAGCCTGAAGAGTTTGGTAAAGTCATTGCTTTTCTAGCATCGTCGGCTTCATCCTATTTGACTGGCAGCACCATTCTTGTGGACGGTGGCATGATTAAATCATTATAAAAAAGAAGCGTGCCGGCATCAGTTTAAAATGGGTGGTGGCACGCTTCTTTTTTATAAGTTGTTTAGAGTGAAGTTGAATTCGCTGACTGATCAGCTCTCACGGCTTGGAAGCTCGCAACCCTCATCGGTACATACACCACCTGCATCCTGTTTGGACGAGCTGCCGCTGATCATAGTGAAAGGTGAACGTTCATCCCATGCTTTTTGAAGCGCATCGTGGAATACCTCCTCCGGCTGAGCACCAGAAACAGCGAATTTTCGATCAAATACAAAGAATGGCACACCCTGTACGCCTAACTTAGCACCTTCAGCTTCATCAGCTCTAACTTCATCGGTAAAGCGGTCACTGGCTAAAATAGCAGCGGCTTCGTTATGATCCAAACCAACCTCGGCTGCCAACGCTGCCAGCACTTCACGGTCTCCAGTATGCTTGCCTTCCATAAAGACGGCCTGAAATAAACGCTCGCTTAATTCCAGCATTTTGCCTTGAGTTTGAGCCCATTGCGTTAGACGGTGAGCATCAAGAGAGTTTGTCGGCACCATGGCATGAATATTGTACTCCAGGCCCGCAGAACGTGCATTTTCGGTCATGCGATCATTCATGGCATGAGCCTCTTGCAGGCTGACACCATATTTTGCTGATAGTTCTTCATTAATCGTTTTACCACTATCTTTCACAGCGTTAGGGTTCAATTCAAAACTCTTGAATGTCAATTGAACCTCATCGCGGTGTGGGAACTGCTGTAGGACTTGCTCCAAGCGGCGTTTGCCAATATAGCAGAACGGACACATATAATCAGACCAAACTTCGATATTCATTAGAGAAATGCCTCCATGTATACATATTTTATTGAGCAACTGGGGGGTGAATCAGCCTATTTAAGAGTAGCGAAAAGGTGAAACTTAATTAGTTACAAAAAGAATTATACGGCTAAAGTATTCGACTTGCAAATAATTAATACTTGTCAAAAAATAAATGCTGTGATATTTTATATCTGTAACCGGTTACACAAATGGAGCTGAGCCTACAATATGACAACAATTAAGCAGGTAGCTAGTTTTGCAGGTGTTTCTGTAGCGACCGTATCCAGAGTTATTAATGAAACTGGATATGTCCATGAGGATACACGGCGAAAGGTTGAAGCTGCGGTGAAACAGCTAAATTACAAGCCTAATGAAGTTGCACGTTCTCTGTATAAAAAGAAATCCAGATTAATCGGTCTGCTGCTGCCGGATATTACAAACCCTTACTTTCCCTTGTTGGCTCGTGGGGTGGAGGATCGAATGCAGGAAAATGATTTTCGGATTATCTTCGGTAATAGTGATGAAGATCGCCAAAAAGAATTAGATTACATGGATACTTTTGTTCAGAATAATGTGGTTGGGGTTATTTCATCTACCAATGACCCTACTGCTGACTGTTACGCCAAACTGAAAATACCAGTCGTTTTTCTCGATCGGACTTCCAGTGATAGTCTCTCCGTTTATGCGGATGGAGCTCATGGCGGTCGCTTGGCTGCTCAGGCCATGGTTGCTCGTGGCAGCAGACGAATAACAGTCATACAGGGTCCTGCTCATATTCGTCCAGCACAAGATCGTTTCCGCGGGGCGGTGGAAGAGCTTCAGCATTCCGGTATTGCTTATCATGTCGTCGAGACAACGTCCTTTTCCTTCAAGGATGCTGAATCGTGGGCCAAAGAGCTGTTCAGCAAGTACCCGGATACCGACGGAGTTATTGCCAGTAACGACATTGTAGCTACCGCGGTGATGCATGAGGCACATAGATTAGGAAAAAAAATCCCGGATGATGTTCAAATTATCGGGTTTGATGATATACCATTAAGCAGCTTGCTATTTCCGCCATTATCAACGATCAGGCAGCCTGCTTATGAAATGGGCTGGGAGGCGGCAGGTCTGCTCATTCAGTTGATTGAACAGGCGCAAGCGTCGAAATCAAGTGTACCTAATCTTCATACGAAAGTACTTACCTATTCAAGCATACAATTGCCCGTCAAATTTATCGAACGGGAAACGACGAGAAAGGTGGATTATAATGGCTAAAATTTCCGTTATCGGAAGCAGTTCGATGGACCTCGTAGTGACTTCGTCCAAGCGTCCCGGTGCTGGTGAAACCGTACTGGGAGAAAGCTTTAAAACAGTACCTGGAGGTAAAGGAGCCAATCAGGCAGTAGCCGCAGCACGACTCGGCGCGGATGTTACGATGATTGGACGTGTAGGGGATGACCATTTTGGACAACATATTTTACGCAATTTTGAAGAGAATCATGTTCATATTAGCCATGTGAAACCGGTTACACATATGGAAAGCGGTACAGCGCATATCACGCTGGCCGAGGGTGATAACAGTATTGTCGTGGTAAAAGCAGCAAATAACGAAGTTACGCCTACTTACGTGGAAGAAGCGCTTGAAATCATTCGAAATTCGGATATTGTGTTAATTCAACAGGAAATACCGGCGGAAACTGTTGTCTATGTAAGCGAAATTTGTGCGAAGTATCAGGTCCCCTTGTTGCTGAATCCAGCTCCGGCTCGTGAGGTGGAAGAAAGCGTAATTGCCAATGCAACCTACATTACGCCAAACGAGCACGAAGCTGCCATCATGTTTAGGGATATGAGTCTTCAGGAAGCCTTGCGCAAATATCCGAATAAGTTGTTTGTAACGGAAGGCAGCAATGGTGTACGGTTTTTCGACGGAGAACAGGAAGTTGTAGTTCCCACTTACAAGGTAGAAGCCATTGACACAACAGGTGCAGGAGATACTTTCAACGCTGCTTTTGCGGTGGCGCTAGCTGAAGGAAAATCACTGGCAGACAGTGTGAAATTTGCTAATCGTGCTGCGTCCTTGTCCGTTACCAAATTTGGAGCACAAGGTGGAATGCCAACCCGTCGTGAAGTGGAGGAACAATTATAATGAAGAAACATGGAATCTTAAATAGTCATATCTCCAAAATACTAACGGATCTCGGCCACACCGACTTTATTGTCGTGGCTGATGCCGGCCTACCTGTTCCTGAAGGCGTTACCAAAATTGATTTGGCGCTGAAACTGGGAGTTCCGTCCTTTCAGGACGTTGTTGATGTTATTGCCGCAGACATGGTGATTGAAAAAGTAACCCTGGCCGAAGAAATCAAACAAGAAAATAAACCAGCATTCCAGTATATTATGAATACCTTTACAGAGGAGCAACTAGAGCATTCACAGATTCCTGAGTCGACTGCCGTCATTGAGTTTTGCTCGCATGAGCAATTTAAGGAATTAACCCGGCAAGCCAAAGCTGTCATACGTACAGGAGAGGCTACGCCGTTTGCCAATTGTATTTTACAGGCAGGAGTTCATTTTGGGTAAATTAATGTGAATGAAAAAGGGGGGGACAGTATGCAGATTCAAATGAAAGGAATTCACAAAGCCTTTGGAGCCAATCAGGTACTGAGTGGTGTTGACTTTGATCTCGGTGAAGGAGAAGTACATGCCCTCATGGGTGAAAATGGTGCAGGTAAATCAACACTAATGAATATTTTAATCGGACTGCATCGACGAGATGAGGGAACGATCATCATTGACGGTCAGGAAACCTATTTTGCCAACCCTAAGGAAGCGGAGCAAAAAGGGATTGCTTTTATTCACCAGGAACTGAATGTATGGCCGGAGATGACGGTGCTGGAAAATCTGTTTATCGGCAAGGAGATGACTTCCAAGTGGGGGTTACTAGAAAGCTCTAAAATGAAAGCGTTAGCAAATGAGCAACTTAGCAAGCTTTCAGTAAACCTTCCTTTAAATGGTGAAGCAGGCGAGTGCTCAGTGGGTCAACAGCAAATGATTGAAATAGCCAAGGCACTCATGACGGATGCTAAAGTGATCGTAATGGATGAACCAACAGCAGCCTTAACCGAACGGGAAATTCAAAAGCTGTTCGAGGTTATCAACTCCTTGAAAAAAGATGGTGTTTCAATTGTGTATATTTCCCATCGCATGGAGGAGATATTCGAAATTTGTGATCGGATTACCATTATGCGTGATGGGAAAACCGTAGATACTCAAGCGATTCCTGACACGAATTTTGATGAGGTCGTACGGAAAATGGTTGGTAGAGAGCTGACTGAACGCTACCCGGTAAGAACGCCTGCTTTGGGTGAAGTGGTGCTGGAGGTCAAAAATGCATCACACCAAGGTCTATTTGAAAATGTGAATTTTACTGTCCGCTCTGGGGAAATTGTAGGTTTTTCAGGTTTAATGGGCTCGGGACGCACTGAGATCATGCGGTCGTTATTTGGACTGGATGCCTTGGACAGTGGTGAGATACACGTACGAGGGAAAAAGGTGTCTATTCGCAAGCCGGATGATGCGGTGAAATTAGGAATTGGCTTTATTACAGAAGACCGAAAAGATGAGGGCTTAGTGCTGGACTTTTCCATTCGGGAAAACATGGTGCTGACGAATCTGTTCAGTTTTACTTCAAAAGGATTTATTTCAGGTAAAAAAGAGCTGGATTTTGTTAACACATTAATTAAGCGCTTACAAATAAAAACGCAATCGGCTGAAGCAAGAGTTGGCAGTTTGTCAGGCGGCAATCAGCAAAAGGTGGTTATTGCCAAATGGGTGGGGATCGGTCCCAATGTGCTTATTCTTGACGAGCCGACAAGAGGTGTGGATGTGGGAGCTAAACGGGAAATCTACCAGTTGATGAACGAACTGACCGAACGTGGGGTTGCGATTATTATGGTATCCTCAGAACTTCCTGAGATACTCGGCATGAGTGATCGTATTATCGTGGTGCACGAGGGAAAGATCAGCGGAGAGCTGAGCAGGGAAGAAGCCACACAAGAAAATATTATGACGCTAGCTACAGGAGGACAGTAATATGACAACTATGAATCAAGCAAAAGGTAGCAAAGGCATCCAAATATCACAAATCACACAGAAGCTTGGCCCATTGTTGGGACTCATTATTTTGGTGATTATTGTATCGGCCTTAAATCCCAGCTTTTTGGAACCGCTTAATATTTTGAATTTGTTGCGCCAGGTTTCTATTAATGCATTGATTGCGTTTGGTATGACCTTCGTTATTCTAACAGGCGGAATAGACTTGTCCGTCGGCTCCATATTAGCACTATCCAGTGCGTTTGTCGCAAATATGATGCTGGCCGGCTTCGACCCCATTCTGGCAATTATCATTGGTTGTGCATTGGGTGGCGTAATGGGTATGGTCAACGGCTTGATGATTACCAAAGGTAAAATGGCTCCGTTTATCGCCACACTCGCAACTATGACTATTTTTAGAGGATTAACCCTGGTTTATACCAACGGTAACCCTATTACGGGACTTGGAGACAGTTTGGTGTTTCAATTGTTTGGTCGTGGCTACCAGTTTGGCATTCCGGTTCCGGCGATTACGATGCTCATTACCTTTGCTGTCCTGTGGATCATTTTGCATAAAACACCATTCGGACGCAAAACGTATGCCATCGGCGGCAATGAGAAAGCTTCGATTGTATCCGGTATTAAAGTACCACGTGTGAAAATTTGGATTTACTCTTTGGCTGGAATGCTGTCTGCATTGGCAGGTGCTATCTTGACCTCACGTTTGAACTCGGCACAGCCGACAGCGGGTACTTCTTATGAACTGGATGCCATTGCGGCTGTCGTACTAGGTGGAACTAGCCTTTCGGGAGGACGTGGACGAATTGTAGGTACATTAATTGGTGTGCTTATTATTGGTACCCTAAACAACGGCTTGAATTTGCTGGGGGTTAACTCTTTTTATCAAATGGTCGTAAAAGGGATCGTCATTGCTATTGCAGTATTGATTGACCGTAAAAAATCTGCATAATACACCTAATCTGCGTAGAAGGAGACACACAAAATGAAAAAGCTTACATTAATCATGACTGTCTTGCTGCTCCTGCTCATGACAGGGTGTTCCCTGGAGCCGCCCGAATGGGCGAAACCTAAAGCTGCTGCAAACCTGAAGGACATTAAAATCGGCTTGTCGATCTCAACGCTGAATAATCCATTTTTCGTTTCTCTCAAAGACGGAGTTGTGGCAGAGGCCAAAAAGCAAGGATTGCAGGTTATTGTGGTCGATGCACAAAATGATTCTGCAAAACAAAGTAATGACGTGGATGATCTGATCCAACAGGGAGTGAACGCGTTACTTATTAATCCGACAGATTCATCGGCGATCTCTACAGTGGTACAATCAGCAAATGCATTGCACATTCCGGTAATTACGCTGGACCGTTCTGCTGATAAAGGAGATGTCAAAGCACTCGTTGCTTCCGACAACGTCGAAGGAGGACGGATGGCAGCCAGATACGTAATTGATCAAGTCGGAAAAGGGGCCAAGGTCATTGAGCTGGAAGGCGTCCCAGGTGCATCGGCTACCCGCGAACGCGGGAAAGGCTTCCATGAAGTAGCCGATAAGGACCTGAGGGTCATTGCCAAGCAATCGGCTGATTTCGATCGGACCAAAGGTTTGAATGTGATGGAAAATCTGCTGCAAGGCAACCCGGACGTTCAGGCTGTATTTGCCCACAATGATGAAATGGCATTGGGAGCGATCGAGGCGATTCAAAGCTCTGGTAAGAAAATTCCAGTCATCGGCTTTGACGGCAACGAGGATGCGCTTAAATCTATTAAGGAAGGGAAACTGACCGCCACCGTGGCTCAGCAACCTGAGCTGATTGGACAATTGGCAGTGCAAGCAGCCAAGGATGTACTTCAAGGTAAAACCGTTAAAAAATCCATTCCCGCCAAATTGGAGCTAGTGGATCAATCTAAATAAAAACGAGCACGTGAACCAATATATTAACTTTTGAACTGATGCAAAAATATGCATCAGTTCTTTTTTTGATGTTTTACGAGGGCGATATATACACATAAAAAGAAGTTTTTAATTTTTGTATTGTAAGAAGGGACGCTAAAAGATAGAATAACAATTGTATGATAATGAGAATCACTATCATTTCATAAATGCATGTAACTAAGGAGGACTAATATTTTGCAACAAAAGTACAGCTTAAAAATAGGAATCATGCTTGGTCTTGTCAGTTTATTGATGCTTGTATTGGCTGCATGCGGAAGCACGCCTGGTAACAATCAGACCAATGAAAAGAGCGGAACGGATACTCTTAACGGGCAATCCCAAGCGGTTGCCATGCGCGAATATGTGGATGCCACTGGCCAAAAGATCAACATTCCTGCAAATCCACAGCGAGTCGTCACGACACAATACTTGGACGCGATGCTGGCTCTAGGTGTGAAGCCAGTAGGGGCTGCTTCTCATGTATTAGAAGGCGACTACTTAAAAGGTAAGATAGACGGGATTGCTGATATTGGGAACCCGACGAATGTGGAAAAGGTACTGGAACTACAACCTGATCTAATCATAACAACAGAAGATACCTCGCCAAAAGTGAAAGAGCAGCTGGAGAAAATTGCCCCAACCGTGTCTGTTTCGTTTGGAGGCGGGGATGTATTTAAGCAACTGCAGGATGTCGCAGCCGTGCTGGGTAAAGACAAGGAAGCTGAGCAGTGGATCGCTAATTTCAACCAAAAGGCTGAAGAAAGCCGAAAGAAGCTGGCTGGAAAATTCAAAAAAGATGAAACGGTTACCATTTATATGACCTACGGTAAGGACGTGCTAAGAGTGTACGGGGCGCGAAATGTAGGACATGTCATCTACCGTTCACTGAAATTGAATCCTCCAGAGTACATACGTCAAAAGCTCGCAAAGGACCCGAAGTATAACTTTGTATACGATAGCATCTCGATGGAAAAGCTGCCTGAACTGTCAGGGGATCGTATTATTATGCTGGTTTACGATGAAGCGACTACGGATGGGATGTTGAAGGAAATTGAACAAAGTGCGCTGTGGAGAAATCTCCCGGCTGTCAAAAACCACAAAGTGTATTTCATCAAGGCTGATCCGTGGTTTACCTACTCACCACTGGCTATCGATCAATCACTGGATGAAGCTATCAAGTTGTTTGCCGCGGGTACTAAATAAATGAGTTCAATGAATAAGAAGGGAGAAGGGATATGTTCAGACGATTTTTCGAGTATTACCGTCCTTACCGGACGTTGTTTATCATTGATTTTACTTGCGCCATACTAGCTGCTCTACTGGAGTTGGTTTTTCCGCTTGCAGTTAATCGGGTGGTTGATGATTTGCTACCCAGCGGTAACTGGAAATGGATTTTATTTGCCTGTCTAGCTCTACTTGGGATTTATGTTGTAAGCGCCGGATTGAATTATGTCGTTACCTATTGGGGACACAAACTGGGAATTAACATTGAATCAGACATGCGTAAAAAGCTGTTTGATCGAGTACAAAAGCAATCCTTTCGCTTTTTTGATAATAACAAAACAGGGCACCTGGTCTCGCGCATGACCAACGATCTGATGGATATCGGAGAAATTGCCCACCATGGACCTGAGGATTTGTTCATTGCACTGATGACTCTGGGCGGGGCTTTCGGTATTATGCTCAGCATTAACTGGAAATTAGCTGTGCTGACATTTATTATTGTTCCATTGATGATTTACCTGTCTTTGTATTTTAGCCGCAAAATGAATGCAGCTTTCCATCGTATGTTTTCTGATATTGCGGATTACAACGCCCGGATTGAAAATAACGTTAGCGGTATCCGCGTTGTTCAGGCATTTTCTAACGAAGCACATGAAATGGAGCGTTTTGCTGAGAATAATGGACGGTTTCGTAAAACAAAGCTAATCGCTTATCGCATAATGGCATGGAATTCTTCAATCAGCTTTATTCTGATGAAGCTGGTCTCATTGTTTGTGCTTGTATGTGGAACATGGTTTGTTATAGAGGGACAGATGTCCTATGGAGAATTTATCGCATTTGTAATGCTGTCTAATGTGTTTCTCGCACCTATCAAACAAATTAACTCTGTTATTGAAACGTATCCTAAAGGAATCGCCGGCTTCCGCCGCTACCTGGATTTGCTGGAAAGTGAATCTGACGTAGAGGATCTGCCAGGCGCGAAGACCGTTAAGCACCTCAACGGAGATATTCAATTTGAAGGTGTAACATTTCGCTATGAAAATAAAGACAAGGTACTACGTAGAGTGGACCTATCCATACATGCAGGAGAAACCGTAGCGCTTGTGGGTCCTTCTGGAGCAGGTAAAACGACACTTTGCAGCTTGCTGCCCCGCTTTTATGATGTCGAGGAAGGCAGAATTACGATTGACGGTATGGATATCCGCGAAATGAAGCTGGATTCGCTGCGATCCATGATTGGTATTGTACAGCAGGATGTTTTCCTCTTTGATGGAACGATTCGTGAAAATATCGCTTATGGGAAACTTGATGCTTCAGAAAATGAAATCTGGGATGCTGCCCGTCGAGCTCAAATTGAAGATCTTGTTCGATCGTATCCAGAAGGGCTGGATACGATGATCGGTGAGCGAGGCGTAAAGCTGTCCGGTGGTCAAAAGCAACGTTTATCCATTGCCCGAATGTTTCTGAAAAATCCGCCCGTTCTTATTTTGGATGAAGCGACATCGGCATTGGATACAGAGACAGAAGCTGCAATTCAGCAGGCCCTGACAGAGCTATCTCAAGGTCGCACGACACTCGTGATTGCACATCGTCTGGCAACGATCAAAAATGCTGATCGCATTATTGTTGTTGCAGATCAAGGGATTGCCGAGCAAGGAAAACATGAAGAATTAATGGCCGTAAAAGGTGCGTATAGCCGTCTCCACCAAGCTCAGTATGGAACGTAAGCGACGTCAATATGCTAGCTCTTACACTTTCCTGACGGTTAACAAGGATTTGTGCAGATATGATCGTCCAGCGGAATAAAGAGAATGTCTCATAGAAGTAACTGCTTCAGTATGTTGGCAGCCCTTTGGTAGTTATGCCGAAGGGCTTTATTTTTACAACCTAGCAGAGCATTTAGAGAGGCGTCGGAATTTTGTTATTGAAGCCGTTGCCACATTAATTTACAATAGTGAAGATGATGCTTGATAATAATTCTCATTATCAAGCATCATCTTCACTACAGGTTTTCGTGATAGTCTACATACTATTCAACAGTAAGGGTGAACCACAGTTATGAAATTATTAGAATCTTCGGATAGTCCTGCTCAAAGTAATCAAAACCAGCCCCGGGCTCCATTCCACTCGCGGCCGTGGGCGGCTTCGCTTATCCTGACAGCCGGATTAGCACTGTTAGCATTCGGCATTGCTCTGTCCTTATCATTTGGTGCAGCCCCCATCAGACTGGAAGAGGTCTGGAACGCCGTCTTACATTTTAATCCTGAGCTGCAAAGCCATCAAATTATATGGGAAATTCGTCTACCTCGTATTCTGGGTGGTGTGTTAATCGGAGTTTGTTTTGCCGTAGCAGGAGCCATTATGCAGGGGATGACCCGCAATCCGCTTGCGGACTCTGGCTTGCTTGGGTTAAATTCAGGTGCCAGCTTGGCGATGGCCATTTGCTTTGCTCTTTTTCCGGGTACTTCCTTTTTGAAATTAATGTTGTATTCTTTTGTGGGTGCAGCGTTGGCGGTTGGGATGGTTTACGGTACAAGCGCTATATCCAAATCAGGTATTACGCCAGTTCGTCTTGTGTTGGCAGGTGCAGCTGTCACGGCGTTGCTGTCTGCCTTAGGAGATACGATCAGTTTATACTTTAATGTGGGACAGGATTTGGCCTTTTGGTACGCTGGAGGACTTAGTGGGACCAAGTGGGTTCAGCTAGGCATTGTCGTTCCGTGGGTTGTGGCAGCTTTTATCGGTGCTCTCATGCTATCACGCTCTATTACGTTGCTTAGTCTAGGCGATGAAATTGCATTGAGTCTTGGTCAGCGAACTGGGCTGGTTAAGGTTGCAGGGATGATTCTCGTATTGATTCTTGCAGGCGCTGCAGTATCGTTAGTCGGCTCTATAGGTTTCGTAGGGTTGATTATTCCCCATATCACGCGCAAATTGGTTGGGGTGGATTATCGCTGGATTATTCCTTGTTCGGCTATTATGGGAGCCTTACTTATCGTGTTTGCCGATCTGGCGGCCCGTATGATTAACGCACCTGAGGAAACACCAGTGGGCGTACTTATTGCCTTAATTGGTGTTCCATTCTTCCTTTATCTGGCACGCAAAGAAAGGAGGGCACTGTAAGATGAGTAACGTTGCGAATGGGGCTATTGCCAACGCAAGTCACCGTAAAAAAATCCATGATTGGATCGTTGTTATCATTTTGCTTGTATTGCTCATTGCTGCATTCACTGTAAGCGCGAATACGGGAACGATCCGGCTGTCGCCAATGGAGCTTTTTAGAACCTTGTTCGGACAAGGGACTCCACAGCAGGAATTAATTCTCTTTGAATTCCGGTTGCCGCGAATGGTTATTTCCATTCTGATCGGTGCAGGCTTGGCTGTTTCCGGTTGCATTATGCAGGGAGTATCACGCAATAGTCTGGCGGAGCCTGGTATTCTGGGGATTAATGCAGGCGCCGGGCTGATGGTTATGCTGTTTGTATTGCTTTTCCCATCGATGCAAACTATGAATTCATTATTTTTACTTCCCGCTCTTGCACTCATCGGATCGGGAGCGGCTGCTATTTTGATCTATGCTCTTTCTTACAAGAAAGGCGAAGGCATTTCTCCGACAAGGCTATTGCTGAGCGGAATTGGGGTAGCGGCGGGCATTAGTGCTGCCATGATCATGATGACTCTCAAATTGACACCTGAGAGCTATACATTTGTAGCCAATTGGTTAGCAGGAAGCATATGGGGTTCTAACTGGAAATTCGTCATGGCTCTGCTGCCTTGGCTGCTTGTATTGCTTCCTTTTGCATACTATAAAGCGAATGTGATGAATGTACTTAATCTAGGGGATCAGACGGCATCCGGGTTAGGTACACCTATCGAAAAGGAACGTATTCTCCTCCTGGCTGCTGCGGTTGGACTGGCCAGTTCAAGTGTGTCGGTTAGTGGCGGAATCGGTTTTGTAGGATTGGTGGCTCCGCATTTGGCAAGAAAGCTGGTAGGGCCAAAGCATAAAATGCTGCTGATAACCTGTGCTTTAGTCGGAGCACTCTTGGTGCTCGTAGCAGATACGATCACACGATCCCTACCTTTACAGAAAGAAATTCCGACGGGCTTGATTGTAGCCATCATAGGTGCGCCATACTTCTTATATTTGCTGAGTCGCTCCAAGGGATAACATAAAAAATAACCTTCTACACCACTGAGGCAGTGGGGCTGAAGGTTATTTTTTTATTTGATGTAGCAGCCTTTCATCTTAACGGGAAGCATTCAAGGCATGAGAGGTTTGATGCAGCTCTCTGATCATTTTATGCAACGTGTAATTTTCCTGCCGTGTTACGCCGTGTTGATTTTCCTGAACCAGCAGTTGATGGATGTTTCGTTTTAAAATTTCACTTCGACGTTCCAGCATTTCGGTACTCATAAATAAATGAACACTCCCTTTGTCATGAATAAATCTACATTTTAGAAATAAGCATAGACTGAAAATAAGGTTGCCTTTCGACTTATTTAAGTATAGCGTGCTGGATGATCAAGGGAAAACGGAATGAGATAGCAAAATACTTATCCTCATCATCCATACCGTGTCGACAGCTACTCACCCCATGAGTTCTTAGATATACTTCCTTATGCTGGCGATAACAGGAGATTAGGAACAATTAGCTTCATGTATATGGAATCACTTATTGATTTGGACAGCTTGGACAATGAGGAAGAGTTGCTTTTACCATCATTATTTGTATTGCGGATATACTGGGCGAACGGCTACTTGCTCAGGATCATGCCCGAAGAACAGAAAATTCGGCTTGATCTCCTGCACAATCTGCTGAATGCGGGCGATTGACTTGCGTGCCTGTTCACGGTTAAAGCCGTCAAACGGTACGTCGTTTGTGTAATTCTCCTGTGTGTAGGCAACATCAATCGTCAGCATGACCGGACCCGATTCCTTTGTTGTGACGAGTGCGGATTGATGACCCGGCGAATGACCTGGAGTATAGAGCAGTTGCAAGCCTGGCACCAGTTCATGATCCCCTTGGAGCAGTCGGTAATTTAAGTCTGCCTGTACGCATTCCGGTGGCGCATACGCGAGATTATCAATCGCAGCGTCTGCTTCGGTCTGCTGTACATATATTGGTGTATTCGGAAAATGCGGATTGCCTCCAGCATGATCCATATGCATATGAGAGATTACGATGGCATAGATATCCTCCGGTTGATAGCCGATCCGATCCAGTACTGCTACGATCCTATCATCTGCTGTCATATGGGGGATGAAGCGCCCTTCAAACGGTGTACCTTTAAAATAATTCGGATTATCAATAAACGAATCCGGCATGCCAGTATCAATGAGAATCGGACCATGATCCGTCTCCAACAAATACGACCAGATTTGCAGGCGCACCAGTTCACCAGGCTGTGCATGGTGGTTGAGTGAGGAGCGATCAATATCAAGCTGACCGACCGGTAACCAATACAATTTGTTGATCATACAATCATCCTCCAATCTTGGTTTACATAATAAATATTATGTAATTATGTTCATTCTTTTGAAAATTAATTTTTAATAGTTTAAATGATAAGGCATACAGGCGTCTAGCAGGAATTTACCATCAGGCAGGTCAGTTCGTGCTGTAATATAACCGGATGAGCAAAAAAAGAATAAGTATACGCCGGTCGTTGAGGAGATTCAAAAAAACTGCATGTTGGAGATCAAGCAGATGCTAGAGATTCAAGGTTGCTTGCTATTTAGAGTGAACACCAGGCTGGACAAGAGGGGGGAGCTTTATTTATACTTAAAAAGCGCTCAAAAAAACTGCGTATAATATAAATTATACGCAGTTAAGGTTTAAAACGACTTTTAGATGCTCTCCTGCATAAGATGTCGATTGGATTGTCGATAAAAATCAGACGAAATTGATAATTCTACAGCATATTTCGAAATTTGAACGGAAATGGAGGCAAGCGGAATGAAAAAAGGATTGCGGCAAATAGAGCTAGATACGATAGAAGAAATTGATGAAGTGTATGCTGAAGAACTGGAAGCTTTTTTGATTTGGATGAAGGATGCGGGGTATACGATACATACGCAAAAAAATTACATGGGGGATGTAAAACAGTTTTTACGTACGTTACGTGATAAACCACTTGACAATGTGAAAAAGATTCATGTGATGTCGTATTTGTCTAAAGCGCGGGAAGGA
>NZ_JCAJRU010000127.1:0-14685 GCF_059447605.1 Paenibacillus sp. N119s
CGACAATAAACGGTCGGGTTCCAAGCTCAGCAGATAGGTCGCATTCAGCTCCATGGCGTGGTAAAGTGGGCCGGAATCAATGCTTACTTTATGCAAATCAAAAGCTTGTGCTTTCAAAGTCATCGCTCCTTAGCTAAGATGAAAGTGTATATTTATCCACTACCTTAGCATTGCAGCCGCGGTATGTCAGTAGCTTAACCATACAATAGGTGGACAAATCCGAACTGAACCAAAGGAGGCAGTAACATGACCTATCTGAAAGTGAATGTAGATACTCCGATCCAACTGATCTCGGCAGGCGAGTTCGTTTCTGAGGTGTCATGGAAGCATATGAGCCGTTCCATTGAGAACTTTGAGCTGATCCTGGGTGTCCAAGAGACGGTATATATACAGGAGGAACAGGAGGATTTTGAAATAGGGGAAGGGGATATTCTATTGCTGTACCCCGGTCGTACGCACCAAGGATACCAGGAGTCTTTGCCGGGGGTTAAATTTTATTGGTTTCATTTTGATGTGCCGGCGACCCCGAATGTATTATCTAATGAGGAGATGAAGCAGGAAACAAGTGCTATGGATGGGCTTATGCAACGTCATGGCGTGCTAGGCGATATCTATTTGCCGCAAAGTGTACAGGCCGATAACGGGGATCGGATTCATATTATCGTCAATCAAATTTTACATGTCGCCAACTCGCATTATCTTACGTATCACAGTGCGAATTATTTGTTCACCTCACTGCTGATCGAAATCTCTGAGCTGGCTCTCAGTCGCCTGATCTCCAATCCCGTCCATTCACAAGGGAATGTGAGCATAAACAAGATTATCGAGTGGACTCGAATTCATGCTGAAGAACCGCTGACCGTGGTCGATCTGGCTCGTAAGTTCAATTACAACAAGGATTACATATCTCGTTTGTTCAAGCAAAATACAGGCATGCGTCCCTTGGAGTTCATTCACAGCATTCGAATCAACAAAGCTAAGGAATTGATTTCCCGTACAGATATGAGCATTAAGCAGGTGGCGGAGGAAGCGGGATACACGGACGAGAAGTATTTTATGCGATTGTTTAAAAAGAGCGTCCATATGACTCCTTCACAGTATCGGAATGCCTATCACAAAACATTTATGAACAATGTCTAGCTCATTTCCGCTTCACGGCAGGCATAGCCTATCAGACTATAATTTGATAATCTGATTTAGGAGAGTTTGAATGAGAGCAATCAATACATAATACTTTGATAAAAGGGGCGAGCCCAGATGCTACAACCACCATTAAGGGATGAACTGACTCGAATACTCGAAGAGCATTCACTTGATGAAGAATTAAAAAAAGAGATCGATCAGGAAGCTCAAGCGGCTATACAATTTCATCTAGAGCATGAGGAAAATTACGAGCGTGTTGGCAATAGCCGAATTGCGGGCTACCCGGATTTGCCACCCTCGATCGAGTGGCCGTGTGATTCAGATGGAGAATATTATACGTTTATTGCTCAAATCAATTTGGGTGAAATGCCTTTTTCCCCATACGAGGGATTGCCTCATCAGGGCATATTATACTTTTTCCTTGGGCTGGATGAGCCAGCTTATGATATTGACCATAAAGTCTTTTACTATAATGGTGACAGCAGCGCTTTGAAGAAAACCTTACCGCCGACCGGGAAGGTTGAAGTATGTGCCGAGAACAGGGGTTTCACCTCGTATGCTATTTCTTTTCAGCCGATCTTGACGCTGCCATCGGAGGGTGAGCTGGGAGATATTCTGCTAGATGAGCATGAAGAGCTGTATGAGCTTCTATATGAACATAGCGACACGGTGTGGGGGCAGCATCAGTCTTTTGCCGGGAACACTCGGCGCGATGCTTATCTGTGCCAAAACGGGCTAAAGGGCCTTCTGTTTAACTCGCATAAAAGTGAAGATCAGATCCTTAAGGAAGCCGAGCAAGCTACGCATAGGGGAAGTACGGAGTATGCGGAGCATTTGCGATCCGAAGTGCTGCCTCAGCTGCAAGAATACCAGGCGAACCGGGAAAAGCACGATCTAGCTTCGGAAAATTGGCATGTTCTGCTCTCGGTATCTTCTTTGGATGAGGTTGGTATGTGCTGGTGGGACGCAGGGTATTTGGAATTTTTTATTGATCAAAGAGATCTGCAAAATCTCGATTTCACGCGCACGTATGTTAATCTGGCTACAAGCTAGCCGGGTGAATAAAAGCCCTTCCGGCTTTCCATCAGGGAAGCTACGGAAGGGCTTTTATTACATATACTTATCTATACGGTGATTTTATTTATATCCGCTGCACGGTAAACTCGAACTCCAGCTTTTGATCGGCCGGAATTTGATATTCCTCATGCACCGGGGCGCCCCAGCTGTCGTCGCCGCCTACGCCCATTTGCTTGCCAGCTACGGTGACAACGGTGTAATACACATTGGGCAGCTCATACAGATGGGCTGCACTTTCCAGCTCAAACGCTGTATACGGTGAAATATTGCATTCCACTGGTGCGGTGGCAGGTGCGGTAATGCGAATACCTCGCCGGGAATCGTCGGTAATATCGACACGGCGCACGCCTGTACGGTTGCCGGATTCCTGTGGCACGACATACCCGGACACGTTATCCGTAGCCTTGTTGCGGAATACGCCGAGTCTTGCGCCGAAGGCCCGGTCGATGTAATTCTCCTCTGGTCCCATCGCATACCAGTCCAGATGGCGATAGTCTGCCGGAACTTTGAACGAAAGGGCAAAGATCGGCAGGTTAGGCAGCCCTGGCACCCCTTCATAGGTGGATTTTACGTTCAGACTGCCGTCGGCCAAAACAGTGTAGGCTACCGTTACCTGTACGTCAGCATGAATGCTTAGGGTGTAGCGGAACGTAATGGTCACACGGTCTGTCTGCTCTTCCGTAACCTCGATGCCCACGCATTTACGTGTCAGACTTGCAGCGAACCAGCCACCGGCTTCAAAGCCCAGTGCAGTTCCCCGATCATTGTCTGTGGTTGCTCGCCAGAACAACGGGGCAGGAGGCGTAGCAATCATCTCACGCCCAGCGTAGCGAAGTGAAGTCAGGCTGCCTGCTCCTTTGGAGAACATGATGGTGAAATCCGTGCCGTGAACGCCGATATTGACATCGCCATGCACCACTCGCAGGGCTTTACCTATTGGGGCTTTCAGCGGATTTGGATCTTCCACAATGAAAATATGCTGTCCGAAGGCTACTTCATGCCCAGCCTCAGCCCAGAGTGTCGCTTCCTTTAATACAAGCGCCGTGTGAATGACATATTCTCCGGGCTTCCCGTCTGTACTTGGGAACGTGAGTGGAACATAGGCGTCGGTCTGAGCCGCTACATCCACAGGACCCACATTTCGTACGATTTCTTGACCCTCATGCAGCAGGCTGTATACCAGCTCGTATTCTCCCGTACCCTCGAACAGGTTCTCGTTGCGAATGGTTACGCCGCCCTGATCCGGGGTAAGCTTCAGATTTTGATACAGGAATTTGACCTCCTGCATCTTCGGTGAAACCTTCCGGTCTGCATAGACAATCCCGTCCGTGCAGAATCCATAGTCTGTTGGACGGTCGTCAAAATCGCCGCCGATTGCCAGGTACTCGCGTCCGTAGCGATCTTTTTTCATAACCGCCTGATCAATATAATCCCAAATGAAACCGCCCTGATACAGCTCGTATTTGTTCTCCAGCTCGGTATACTTGTGCATGCCGCCTACGGAGTTGCCCATCGCATGCATGTATTCGCAACTGATATACGGCTTTTGTGGATTATCGTTCAAATATTGCTCGATGTCTGCCGGTTTGGCGTACATGCGGCTCTCCATATCGCTGATATCATCGTACGTACGATTGTGAAACACACCTTCGTAGTGCACCAGTCGAGTCGGATCGGTGGATCGGAAATAGTTGGCGACATTGCGCAGCACTTCACCTGCATACGACTCATTTCCGCAGGACCAGATCAGAATGGATGCATGGTTTTTGTCCCGCTCCAGCATGGAAATAGCGCGATCCATAACGATATCCTGCCACTCAGGCAGATTGGCGGGAATATTCCACGAAGGCTCGACTGCGCCGAGCTTTTGCCACGAACCGTGTGTTTCCAGGTTCATTTCGTCAATCACGTATATTCCGTACTGATCGCACAGCTCATACCACAGCGTCTGATTCGGATAATGAGAGGTACGTACAGCATTCATATTGTTCTGCTTGAGTGTCCGAATATCCCACAGCATATCTTCACGGGAAATCGCACGTCCGGTACGAGCGTTAAATTCATGGCGGTTTACACCTTTAAAGACGATGCGTTTGCCGTTCAGATGCATGACCTTGTTCACCATCTCGAATTTGCGAAAGCCGACCTTTTGTGGAATCACCTCGACGAGTGTTCCATCAGCATCATAAATTTGAATGTACAACGTATACAAATAAGGCTTTTCCGCGCTCCAGCGCTCTACTTGCTCCAAGGTTGCTGACAGCGAAGCGGTGCCATCTGTAAAGTCAGCTTTTAAAGAAGCTACGATATGACCAGCGGCATCCTTCACATCGACAGTTGTATGGGCTGTTGCTGGTTGTTCCAAAGTTAGTTTCAATTCCAGCAGACCCTGCGTGTAGGTAGCATCCAGATCGGCCTTGGCATGCAGGTCACGTACATGGACAGTAGGAATCGTGTACAGATATACATCTCTGAAAATGCCGGAAAAACGCCAGAAATCCTGATCTTCCAGCCAAGCTCCCGTGCTTCTTTGATATACCTCTACTGCCAGCTTATTTTGGCCAGCTTGCAGGTAGGGGGTTAGCTCAAAGTCAGACGGTGTAAAGCTGTCCTCGCTATAGCCGACAAATTGCCCGTTCAGCCATACATAGAAGGCTGACTCGACGCCTTGAAAAGAAATGAACACAGGCTGCGTGTCAGAAACCATGTTTTCGGGCAAAACAAAGCTTTTGATATAGCTGCCGACCGGATTGTGGTCTTGTGGAATATGAGGCGGGCGAACATCCGAATGTCCGTCCCATGGGTACATCGTATTGGCGTACTGCATTTGGCCGTAGCCTTGCGTCTGAATATGACCCGGCACCTGAATATCGCTCCAGCCGCCATGCTCAAAGTCAGGGGCATAGAACTCTGCTGGGCGAGTGGCTGGGTTCGTCGTATAGTTGAACTTCCAGCTCCCATTCAGGCTGTGGCGCCAGGCCATATCGGCCTGGCGCTCTGCTTCCTGAAGCGTAGCGTAATATTTGTGATCGGAATAGGCTGGCAAACGATTTACCGCGAACTTGGTCACATCGGTGAGCCAGTCCAAACTAGGGGTATGAATGGTCAAGGCGAACACTCCTTATTTTTAAAATTGAATGAAGGCCGTACATAGCAATCTGTTATTTTACCGAGCCTACCATACCAGCGACAAAGTGCTTCTGCATCAGGAAGAATACCAGTGCAGTCGGCAGTGTGGACAGGACGATGGCGATCATGATCACGCCGTAGTCTGGCGAATAGCTGGAGCCAAGGTTCGAGATCAACAGCGGGATGGTTTGATTTTCCGGCGTTTGCAGTACAATCAGAGGCCAGAGATAGTTGTTCCAGCTGGACATGAACGTAATGATCGCGGCAGCGGCGTAGGTTGTTTTCATCGTAGGCATATACACCCGGAAGAACAGACCCAGCTCGGATAATCCATCCATACGACCTGCTTCCAGTAGATCCTTGGGAAACATCTTGGTGCTTTGGCGGAAAAAGAAGATCAGGAACGCCGTAGTTACGGTCGGAATTACGACCGAAGAGAGCGTGTCAATGCCGATCCACGGTATGACATTAGAAATGCTGCCGAACATCCGGTAAAGCGGGATCATGATGGCCGCAAACGGAATCATCATCGACATCAGCAGGATATTGAAGACCACGTCTTTCGCTTTGCTTCTGTAAATTTCAAAGCCATAGCCAGCCAGTGATGCGATGAGCATAGCCAGCAACGTCGTTGAAATGGAAACCTTTGCAGAATTGCTCAGTGCTGTAACGATGTCTACTTGTTCTAGCAGATTGTGCATGTTATCCATCAGATGGGAGCCTGGCAGCAGTCTGCCTTTCGTCACATCAACCGACAGATTCGTGGAGCTGGATATCATCCACAGGAACGGAAAAATCGAAACGAATGACACAAGAATCAGAAAGGCGTACGTAAATACTCCTTTTGTTTTCATCATTTTTTCTCACCTGCCACTTTAAACTGGATAATCGACAAGATAATGATCATAATGACGATGGAATAAGATACGGTCGCCGCATAACCAAAGTCGGATGAATACTTGAAGGACAAATTATAAATATATTGCGAAATAGAAGATGTCGCGTTACCTGGACCACCTTTGGTAATATTCATAATTTCATCGAAGAGCTGGAGTGTACCAATCGTCGATGTAATCGAGGTGAACAGGATAATTGGCTTAAGCAATGGAACGGTAATACTGAAAAACTGCCGAATCGGGGAAGCTCCGTCAATACGGGCTGCTTCGTAGATAGAACTATCAATGTTCTGAAGACCTGACAGGTAAAAGATCATGTTGTACCCGGTCCAGCGCCATGTGATCGCAATAATAATCGTTACCTTGGCCCAGAAGGGATCTGTAATCCATTGGATTGGCGTGCCAATCACGTGCAGATTCAGCAATAAGGAGTTTACCAAGCCGTCGGCCGAGAACAGATACTTGAAAACAACCGAATAGGCTACAAGAGATGTGATACACGGCAAGAAGATGGCGGTGCGGAAAAAGCCTTTGAATTTGAGGTTTTTATCATTCAACAATACGGAAATAAACAGAGCCAAAATGACCATTAAAGGTACTTGGAAAATTAAGTAGATAAACGTGTTCTTCACGGCGGTGATGAACATTTTGTCGGTGAACAGACGCTTGTAGTTATCAATGCCGTTAAAGCTCAGATTAGAACCTGTACCCGTCTTAAAGGATAAGATGAGCGCCTGGATCATCGGATAGAAATAAAAAGCGGCAATCATGATTACTGCGATGGATATGAACAACCATCCTGTCATACCTGCTTTAAGACGTGTTGTAGTCATTTTGGGCGCGGCTGTCTTCATACCATGTCAACTCCCTATGCAGCAATAAAACCTTGAACTCGCAAGCCCAAGGTTTTAAGTGCTTATCGTTTTATTGTTTAGCCTTGGCTAGATGGACTGTCTTATTTAAGCTGTGCTTCCGCTTGTCCTTGAGCGTCCTTCAGAACTGTGTCTACATCTTTTCCGTTCAGATAGTTTTGAATTTCAACGGTCATGATGTCCTCAATGGCATACGTGTGCAGGCCATAGTTGACTTTTGGAACTTGTTTAGTCCAATCAGCAAACTTCTTGTATACTTTGTCGCCACCGAAGTAAGCATCTTCCACGTCGTAAGCTTTACCGCTGGAAGCTGCGTTCAATGAACCGACAATTCCGATTTTGCTCAGCATATCTTGATACAGCTCCGGATCGGAACCGAATGTTTCTTTCAGGAAATCAGCAGCGGTATCTTGACCGTCCGAGTTGAGGACATACCAGGAGCTGCCGCCGAGGCTGGAAGCATTCACGGATTCAGGTATATTTTTCAGTTTAGGGAAAGGAACAACAGCCCATTTACCGGATTGCGAAGCTTCAGCCTTAATCGAAGGTGTAATCCAGTTACCTGTAGGTACGGAAGCAACTGCACCGCTGTTGAACGCGGCCAGGAACTGACTCCAGTCGGCATTCATTTTAACAATGTTGGCGTCAAACAAGGCTTTGTACGTCAAGAGCGCTTCTTTTAGAGCTGGGTTGCCAGCCAGGTTTGGTGTTTTGCCGTCTTCTTTCAGGTACCAAGAACCTGCGGATTGGATCATACCACGGATCAGACCGAGGTCATTCGGATCTTGAGTCAGCATATCTTTGCCTGTTTTTTGTTTTACAGCTTTACCGATTTCAATAAACTTGTCCCAATCAATATTGGTCAAGTCTTCCACTTTGTAGCCGGCTTGTTCCAGATAATCTGTTCTTACATACAATCCCATAACGCCAGAGTCGAAAGGAACTCCGTACTGCTTGCCGTTGAAGCTGGTCGGTCCGATTTTATAATCAGCGAAGTCGGAGGCTTTGATCGAGCTGCTCATATCATGAAATGAGTCGGGATAAGCCTGCAGGAAGTTCTGTGCACGGTAATCCTCGATCAGGACTACGTTCGGCAATCCTTTGGTAGAACCGGAGTTGAGGCCGGCATTCATTTTTTGTACGATGTCGTTTTGAGCATATTCAACAATGTTTACGGTTACATCGGGATGTTTGGCAACATAGCGATCTTTTGCCAGCTTCAGGGCTGCGATATTAAAGTTCGGGTCCCAAGCCCAGACTGTAATTTCTTTCTTGCCTGAATCTGTAGTCGTAGCTGCTTTTTCAGAATTGCTGGAGCATGCGGAGAGCAAGATCAAGCTTGCAATCAGCAGAAGGAAAGACATTTTTTTCATTTTATTCAACCCCTACTCTTTTTTTTATATGTGGCTAACCATGATGTAAAACTTCTATTGAAAGCGGTTACCTTGTTTATGAATTTAGTTTATCATCCTTGCTTTGCTGGCAGTTAGGAATATCTTTATACAGATTGGTCTTATTATTATGATTTATCCAAAAAGGTACCGCTTACATTTGTACTTTCTTTAGGTTTAGGTATTTTTTATAGACTGAACTAAAGTTGTTCACGAAGCGCCACTGCGCGACCGGATGGTGTTTCCCATCGCGTACAGAATTATTCCGCCCACTCCGTTTTTGTTTCACCTTCTTCTTTGTTTAGTTCAGCCTATATTTTTTATGAGGTAGGAGGGGCGGGTTTTATGATCAGTGGCAGGGTCATTCTAACTTTGGTGCCCTCGCCCTTCTTACTGGAGATGGTCACCCCATATTCTTCTCCATACAGCAGGGTAATGCGATTGTGTACATTCTGGATGCCGATGCCCGTAAATAGTTGGCGTTTGCTCTTAGGATTCGGCAGTCCGTCTTGCGCTGTATGCCCATCCAAATCCATACCGTCTCCATCGTCAACTACCTCACAGATCAAGGTATCCTCCGTTTTGGACACCAAAATGTAGATGTTCCCTGTATTTTTCTCATTAAATGCATGAAAAAAAGAGTTTTCGATAAAAGGCTGGATGATGAGCTTGGGCACATGATACTCCAGACAATCGGGTGATACAAAATAATTCACTTGTACCCGCTGCCCGTAACGCACATGATTAATAAATACATAATTTTGCATGTTGGCCATTTCCTGCTCGATAGTGATCGTTTCGCTCACATTGCTGATGGTATTTTGCAGCAGGGAAATGAGTGCATTAATCGTCTCGGCGGCGGTTTCCTTGTTTCCCTTGAGCACTAGCATTTTGATGGAAGCCAATGTATTGTACAGAAAATGTGGATTGATCTGTCGTTGTAGTGCAGCAAGTTCTGCATTGCGTTGGCCTTTTTGCGTTTCTAAAAGCTTACGAATATAATCATTTAGTTCATCGAGCATATAGTTGTAAGCATGACTTAATTGTCTGACCTCGTAGCTGCCTGTGACCGGGATATAATTATCAAAATTTTTCTCGCGTATCGTCGACATTTGCTTGACCAGCCGAGTTAGTGAACGGATCAGGCGGCGGGAAATGAGGAAAACAATCACCAAAGCAATCAGTACAATGGCGATGCAGATCCATACCACAGATTTAACGTCAATAATTTGTCCAATCGCAGTTTGTCTATCGATCATGTTCACCAGATAAAAATCAAATGAAGGAATATAGTTGGAAAGGACAATACTCTCCTTATTCATCACGTCCGCATTAATATAGTTCAGTTCCTGTTCATTGATTTTGGTGGCATAGCCCAGCAGCTCACTAGAGCGTTGTCCGATCAGGTCCTGGCGGTTGCTGGATACAATCAATCCCGTCTTGTCCAAGATCAGCACATCATTCCCGTTACTCGTGAAATTGTTATAAAAACGCCGGAATTCCGGCTCTCGGATAGCGATGTAGATCATACCGTACATGGTGCCGCTCGTTCGCTCCATAAATACTTTGGATGCGATAATATAGGGAGTTGGCTTCTGTGCAGTGCTACTCATTTGTCGATGAAACAACTCCGTATCCATCTGGTACATAAGCTGGGCAGGTCGTGCCACGCTTCGGGCTGTAATGGCACTGCTTTTAAGCTGTTCCGCACTTACAGGCCAATAGGACGAATCGGAGTAAAAGCTCCGTCCATTCATGCCTGTTACAGTGACACCAACATCATAAGCATCGACGTTCGATTTGATTTGCTTCATTTGCTGTGCCATACCAAAGTAAATTCTTGCTGAATTAATCGAGTCAGATTGACCGCCAGTCAAATAGTTTTTGACGGTTCCATTTTCCGAAGCGTGGGTTACAGCATTCACGATAGAGTCATTGAAGGATTCAAAGCTGGACTGAATCTGGCTAAGCACCTTGGCATTCGTAATACTGAATGTTTCAGCGAAGAGTTGTTCAGACATTCGAATCGTCACCAAAGAGGTCAGCAAGGACACCGCCGTGATGCTGACCACCATAACAATAAAGATTTTGAAGAACAGACCTTGATATTTGATCTTGTGAATATATCTTTTCATATGCTATCTATCTCTTTTCTGCTCGCAGATATGCGCTTGCTCTCTAATGGAGATGCTCACGGCGGTACTGGCTGGGCGAGTCCCCCTTCAGTTTCTTGAACACTTTAGTAAAATAGCTGGGGTCCGAATAACCTACTGTGCTGCTAATATCTGAAATGGGCATCGTACCTGATCGCAGTAATTCAGCAGCCTTTTCAACTCGGATTTTGTTCAGATACTCACTAAACCCCTCTGTATGATGTGCCGTAAAATAACTGGACAAATAAGAGGGATTGAAATGGAAATATTGCCCGAGTGTCGTCAAATTGAGTGTTTCAGCATGATGTTCTTCGATATACTCCAGCAGTTTTTTCATGCCTGCACTACTTGCTTGCTGTGTTTTGGCCATGATCTGCCTGTTCGCTTCCTCCAAAAAGGCCCCCAGCAGCCGCACGGCTTCATGTACATGAGGAGCATCATTAATTTTTTTGAAATAGGAATATTTGGCCGCATCCAGTTCCTTCATATCATACCCCTGATTCCCGAGCAAAATCGTAATGTTGAACACGATGTTTCCGAGCAGTGACTTGAATTCAAAGGCGGTAGAGGAATAGTTGCGAGACATGGCGGCTACATAGGATCTTAAATCCTGAAAAGCTGTCTCAAAATGCTCGCGCTTCATCTCTTCCGTAAACTGTTTTAAATTAAACGAACTGTTCACCTGAACAGGCTGAGGGAGTTCATCTTCTATGAGCAGTGCTGTCTCCGGGAAATAAAAGCGGTAGCTTAGCAGCTTCGGCAGTTCATCCTGATAGACATTGCTAATTTGATTAAAATCATCAAATAAATGACTGACCGCCCAGCCTGTCTGTGAATCAATCTGCTTCGTATCTTGAGCCAATTCTCTAACTGCAGCCATCCAGGAGTCTACTTCCCACGGCTCCAGATTGGCTAAAAAAACAGCCGCATACACATCAGATGGCAGTTGTCGCAGAACCACGTGTTCACAGGCAGAGGCTACTCGATCTGTAAGCTTGGAAAATAGGTTCGAAGCAGAGGTAGTGGTAGAGCGCACTGTATTCTGCTGTGCCGACTGTTCTATACCTATGAGCGCAAAACGGGTATAAGGAAATGCTTGCTTCAGCAGCTCGGCGTCATAATCTATGCTATAGCCGGAGATCAATTTTTCAATCACATGGTCTATCGTAATTTGATTACCACCAGCATCTTCCTGATACTGAATGGATGGAATTTTGCGGGCCGTTCGCTGGAGCACCTGAAGCAGCTCATCTGTGTCCAGCTTGGGCTTCAAAATATAGTCAGCCACACCTTGCTGAAAGGTGGAGCGCACGTAGTTAAACTCGCCGTAGCTGCTGAGCACAATGACTTCGATATCTGGATAGCTCTGTCTGACGATGCGTGTCAGCTCTTCGCCGTCCATGATCGGCATTACGATATCTGTAATGACAATATGAGGACGCAAGGCTTCAATCAGCTCCAGGGCTTCTTTCCCGTTAGAGGCTTCACCAACAATTCGAAATCCGTATTGTTCCCACGACAAATGATGTTTGATCCCTTGTCGTACCAATATCTCATCATCTACAATCAAAATGTTGCATAGCTCATTCATGGCAGCACTCTCCATAATTAAATCTATTCAAAAAAGACGCCATTAAGGCGAGGGCCTGATCGTCTGACAGACACACTTGATAACGCTTCCAACTTTAACTAAAATCTAAAGCATATAATCTTTACATGCTAACATAAACGACACGGCGATTCCAAAGATAATTTAGTTCCAATGGCATATAAAAGACCAAAAAAGGCTGCCGAGAAGATCTCGACAGCCTGGACAACCGGGATTTTATACAGTACCCCAGGTCCGATCTCCTGCCAAATATTTTTCAGTCAAAATAGACAGCAGTTGAATGCCAACCTCGTTATGTCCGCCCTCAGGCAGGATCAGGTCGGCGTATTTCTTGGAAGGCTCAATAAATGCTTCGTGCATTGGCTTAACCGTCGTCAAATAGTGATCATGGATCGAATGGATGGTGCGCCCACGTTCCTCAATATCACGAAGAACTCGACGGAGAATGCGAACATCAGGATCCGTATCCACAAATACCTTAATATCAAGCAGGCTGCGGAGCTTTTCGTCTGACAGTACGTGCAGACCTTCCAACATAACGATATGATTGGGCAGAAGCTCTACCGTCTCGTCCGTGGAGCGGGCATGAACCGTAAAGTCATATACGGGCGCTTGAGTCGCTTGTCCTTTTTTCAGACATTGGAGATGCTCAATCAGCAAGTCGTTGTCAAAGGCAAACGGATGATCATAGTTGACCAAAGCACGTTCGTCATAACTCAGATGTGAATGGTCTTTATAGTAGTTATCCTGAGATATGAAAGTCACTTTATTAGATCCCAGACGCTCAACGACGGCGCGTGCGACCGTCGATTTACCGGAACCTGTACCGCCGGCAATACCAATAATTAGCATGGCGTTTCACTTACCCTTCCCTAAATGTATCCCGATACAACTCAAGTATTGTAGCACAATGCACGCTTTTTTTCATCAATGTTGCACGTTGTATTTCTTCCATTTCCGGATCTTGGCCCTGAATGTTTTGAACGGTGCTACGGAATTGATATGAATCCATCTCGCCATAGGCCAATTTGGATTAGTCCCTGTCCACTTGTGAATGCCCTGGGTGAACAGCTCCTCATGACTGAGTGTGTCCACCCAATCCAGCCATCCGAGCTGGTAGGCAATCATTTCGGCAGGTGTTTTATCTACTTCGGCTATTCGAGTATCCTTGAGGGATTCGTCGATCTCTTGGAACTCATTGTCGAAAAGTAAGTAAGACGCATGAATGGCTTCTTTTAACTCCAATTTGGAAGCGTAGTCGTAACTGGACATCTAATCGCTCCTTAACATGATATGGGTGATACTAACTCCTTTATATGTACCATTCTCAATATGACAACCGTATGTCTTATTTAAAAATAAAAATATTGAGCCCGCATTGTGCGGGCTCATACCTGGCATTTACAATTGATTTGCACAGAGAGAATGCACCGTTACTTGGCGCAGAACGGTGTAGATGGTGTTTAAAGATTTTATTTCATGTCTCGCCAGTTTTGGATATTTTCTTCCCAAATATATTTATATTTTTCGACAATATCTTTAGCTGTCTTTGGTTTTTGTCCAGTCAATAATTCAATTGCATTAGACTCGACGTTTAAAAGACCTTCTTTAATGCTAGCATCAGTTGTCATGAGATCTTCGCCACAGAATGGAACAGGTGATTGAGAGAAATCTCCTGTAATTTCTTTGGGAATGTGTAACTTTTTCAAGTATTCATAATATTGCTCTGGATTGACAGGAATGTACTCAAGATCTTTACAAGAAATTTCTTTAATTAGGTTACAAAGATCTCTTACAGAAACAGACTCTGACCCTACAATGTTATAAGCCTTGTTGTCTTCGCCTTTTCCAAGGAGAGCTGCGGCTGCGGCTCTTGCACAGTCATCTTTGTGAACTAAAGTGGCTCGGCCTTCACCAGCAGTGCTTAACCATTTATTATCAGACATTAGTGCTAACATAGGATACATGGTCAGATAGTTCTCTAGATATAAATTATTTCTCATTGCATTATAGGCAATACCTGTTGACTTTAAGTAATTTTCAGTCGCTGTATGGTCTGGAGTTACAAAAACGTGAGCATATTTTGGATCCGTTGCACCGATAAAAGAACTATATGTGATGTGAGAGATTCCTGCTTTAATTGCCGTATCAATCGCATTTTTGTGTTGTTGTACTCTTTTGCCTACTTCAAGACCCGAGACAATATAAATACGATCACCATTTTTGAATGCTCGTTCCATTGATGGAATGTCATCATAATTAATTTCAAAGATTTTTACTCCTGCATTTTCCCAACGTTGAACCCTAGCTTTGGGGATTCTATCTTTTTTCATGCAAGTGAAAGTTAGATTGTGACCATCTACTTCATCAAGAACAGTTTCTGCTACGCGACTTGCTAATTGACCATCTACTCCT
>NZ_JCAJRU010000128.1:0-14649 GCF_059447605.1 Paenibacillus sp. N119s
CTGCTGCTCAAATGACGACCTATGTAGCCGTATCGTGGATGGCACGAGCCTTTTATTTTAACAATCTGGATCGCGAAATATCGACGGATATTCGGGATGGAAGCATTGCTATTCAGATGATCCGGCCTTATAACTATGTGCTTGTTAAATTTATGCAGGGGCTCGGCGAGGGGATGTTTCGTTTCCTCTTGTTTATGATTCCGGGCATGGCGATTGCGATGCTGCTGTTTCCCGTGAAGCTCCCTAGTGACCCGGTAGCCTGGATTGGTTTTCTGGTTATGCTGTTCTTCAGCTTTCTAATCAATACTCAGATTAATATTATTACTGGATTGACGGCCTTTTTTATTGAAAATAACGAGGGCATGATGCGCATGAAGCGCGTAGTCGTAGACCTGTTCTCAGGGTTGATCCTGCCAATCAGTTTGTTTCCGGGCTGGCTGGCGACAATCTCCCAATGGATGCCTTTTCAGGCAATTACTTATTTGCCAGGCTCTGTATTTACGGGACGTGTAAAAGGCGTTGGCATCTGGAATGTGCTAGGTATCCAAATCATTTGGCTGGTCGTTCTGCTCGTGCCGATGATCATCATTTGGCGGCTGGCGCGCAGACGTCTGTTCGTGCAGGGAGGGTAAGCCGATGATGTACTATTTGGGTCTCATTAGCGAATATTTGAAAAATTATATGAAGTCACGGCTCACCTACCGTGCCGATTTTTGGGTAGAAGTCATTTCGGATCTGCTCTTTCAGGCCACGAATCTTATTTTTATTTTGGTTATTTTTATGCATACGAACAGCTTGGGTGGCTGGAGTGAAAGTGAAGTCGTGTTCGTGTATGGATTTTTTATGGTTCCTTACGGGTTATTCAGTTGTTTCGTCAACCTTTGGAACTTCAGTGAGCGTTATATTGTAAAAGGTGAACTCGACCGGGTAATGACTCGTCCGGCGTATAATCTGTTCCAGATTTTCCTTGAGAACGTGGACCCGCCCGCACTGGTCGGCTCAGTGATCGGTCTGATTATTATGGGCATCAGCGGGGCACAGATGGATTTGGCTATGGAGTGGTGGTTCGTACCAGCGCTAATCGTTTTGAGTCTAAGTGCCGTGGCGATTTATACAGGGATTTACACCATATTAACTTCCCTTTCATTCTTTTCAGATGCGCCTACGGGGATTATTCCGCTCATGTATAATATCCAGGGCTACGGACGTTATCCAGTGACGATCTATAACCGCGCCATTCAGGTTGTGTTGACTTGGATACTGCCATTTGCCTTTGTTGGCGTATATCCGGCTTCCCTGTTTCTTCAACGAGAGGACATGCGCCATATGGCACTTTTAACTCCGGTGGTAGGCATTGTCTTTCTGACATTGGGCTTACTGGTGTGGAACTGGGGAATTCGGCGTTACCGGGGGGCTGGCTCATAGGGCGTATATAAGACCCCTACAAGATAGGAGATGATAAAATGTCCACGGCACCGATCGATATTGGACAAGCGGCACCAGACTTTGAATTACCTGGCAGTAAAGGAACGAGCGTCAAGCTATCGGATTATCGAGGCAGCAGGGTATTGTTGTATTTTTATCCTAAGGATTTGACCTCTAGCTGCTCGACCCAGGCTTGCGACTTTCGGGATAAACACTCGGAGTTTGAAGGTTTGAACACAGTGATTCTGGGTGTAAGCCCCGATCCACTCAAGCAGCATGACAAGTTTATTGCCAAGTACGGTCTGCCTTTTCAGCTGTTATCTGATGAAGAGCATCAGGTGGCTGAAACCTATGGTGTATGGCAGCAAAAACAGATGTATGGCAAGCAGTACATGGGCATTGTTCGCTCTACGTTCCTTATTGACGAGAATGGTATTTTAGTTCATGAATGGCGTGGTTTAAGGGTAAAAGGGCATATTGATGCCGCGCTGGCATACATTCAGGACATGGCGTAAGTAAAGAAAAACCTTTTGGAATCGAGTGCTGCTTTTTTAAGCATCGGTTTCAAAAGGTTTTTTTAATTTTTAGAGGTGTTTTGTCGATGTTTCCACTTTTGCCGACAGAGGTAAACAGTCCACAAAAGAAGCGGAATAATCAAGCCGTTCGTATAATGCCAGGCAGCCATGGGATAAACAAGAGTTCTTACATAATAAAACACATTGGGGGTTATCAAAATGGTCATTCCAAACACAAGCGCCCCCGCAGGTATAATAAAAGGTTGGACATTAGAAATTCGGAACAACTGGGTTATACCGAAAGTAAAGGCAAAGAAGAAAATGACTCCCTTAAAAAAAGCGACTAGTGCCCAGAGCAAAGCAACCAGTGATTCAATGCGTGTAATATAATTCAGCTCATTAATTTTGGTTGAAAGTGCAGAAGAAATGTATGGACTGTAGTTGGTCACGAAGGGGCCGATGACAAGCAGGGAGAGCAGCAGAAAGAGGCTGATCAGTACTCCGCCTAGAAGCGATGCGAGCAGCATATCCCTTTTAAAATGACCTTTTTTGTTGACAAAAGGGAAAACCATAAGCATGATAGACATTCCGGCAAAAGGCATTGCCGCGCCTGGAACCATCCCTTTAGCAACAGGAGCGAGCCCGTTTTCCAAAACAGGACGTACATTAGAAAGGTGAATTTGTGGTAGCAGCGCCAGGATCAAGCCACTAAAAATGAATACATACACAGGTATCAAAATCTCGCTAACCCGACTAAAGGCTTCAATTCCCGCTAATGCAGCAAGCACAAGCATCAAAACTTCCATCGCCAGTAGAACGCGCAAAGGAGTGCTCTCAAATATCTGTGTAGTCAGATAATCCCCTACCTCTCTCGCATTCAGGGCAGTACTCATAAAGAAATAAAATAGATACCAGCAAGAAACGATAGATCCGAAGACAGGTCCCAAAATTTTGCGGGTGGCTTCTATTAGTGTAAGACTTGGGTAGAGTTCATGAAGGCGAAGGAGCACGTATATGATAATTAAGCCCAGCGGGATGGATAGTATAGAGCTGATCCAGGCATCCTGGTGAGCAATATGCGTAATCATAGTCGGATAGATTAAGAGCATATCCCCGATTAAACTCATGAACATCAGGACAGTCACTTGCCGAATGCTAATACGTGCTTTTTTTAACATGTGGCTGTCTCCTTTCTAAAAACCAAATACATGGGACACAAAAGCATTCACAGGGTTATAGATGATTTCAATCAAAATTAGCGGGCTTGGCGTAACCTCTAATTTGGCAGCAAGAATACTAAGCCATGTGCCTAATCCAAGCATAATGATGTATACGAACATGTCTTTGAAACGATGTTTTCGGTATAAGCCTGGCAAATCCTTGGTGGCAATGGCCAGACCGATACAGATAATGACAATGGTAATCAGCATGTCAAATGCTCCTTCCTTTATGGGTAGGCTCAGCCAGGTCCCAGACTATGATTGCTTTTCGATCTTAATTTGTATACGACAAGCAGCAGCAAAGGAAGGACAACGGAATCCGTCAGATCCCAATAAATCCAGGCATGGACGATCGTGTCCAGATAGTAAGTAATATTGGGTGCCGACACCATAATCATGCCGAACAGGATCATGAAGCTTGGCCCAAGAAAGGTCCGGACATTATGTAATCGCAGTAGCTGGGTCATTCCTAAGGTAAAGGCATAGAAGTGTAAAATGGTTTTAACAAAAGTAGTGATAATCCAGGCAGTACTCATCATGGATTCAATCCGCTGCAAGAAATTTCCTATGTTGATTTTCTTAGATAGCGTATAAGAGGTGTAAACACTATTTTCAGTTACAAAAGGGCCTAAAACCAGGAGAGAAACCAGGAGCAGTACGCTTAACAAAACGCTGGCAGCCAGTCCGGATAGTAAAACGGATCTTTTTAGACCTGGTTGTTTGCTCACATAAGGAAAAATCATGAGTAAAAAAGCTAATTCTCCGAATGGATAGGACAATGCAAAAATGCCGCCTTCCATAATCTTAGGAATACCTTGCTCCATTATAGGCTTAAGCTGCTGACTGTCACATTGGGGAAGCAAGCACAGGATTAAAAACAAAGTGAAAGCCAGGCATAATGGAAACATGATTTGAGCCGTACGTGCAATAGGCTCCAGCCCCATATACATGCCCCACATAAGCACCAGAACTAAGAGTAAATTGATAACAGGAAGGGGCGTCATCACATAGGTCTGGTTGTTCATAAAATCTCCGGCTTCTCTTAAATAAATCGCTGAATTCATTAATAAATGGAACAAATACCATATGGAGATGAGAGCGCCAAACCACGGACCCAAAATTCGCTGACTGAGTTGAATAAAGGTGAGATCAGGATATAGCTGATGCACCCGCAGGAGTAGCAATAGTAAAGCCAGTCCTGCAGGGATGCTTAGGAATGAGCTGATCCAGGCATCCTGCTTGGATATGCCTGTAATGAGGGAGGGATACACCAGCACACAGTCTCCGATAATACTCAAAAATACGAGTATGGCTATATTTGTAATGCTAATACGCCCTTTCTCCTCCATCAAGCTCACTCCTTCATTCGTTTTTGGAATGATTCTAACAAGGAACCGATTTTCCGGATCCTGGTTTTTGCCTTATATTCAATCTTTAAATCCATAAAAGGATTTTCTTTTTGTTCTTTTAGTCTTTTCCACAGCTCTGGTTTGGACTGGTGGATCAGCTGACCAAAGCCGAAAATGTCTGATTTAAACTCATTCCGAACGGTCTCTACGGAATGTTTCATAATTTCAATGATTTTTTCATTGCTTGCAGCTTCGATTTCTTTAATATCCGCCATACTACTTAACTTCATATGCTGGCAGTTAACCTCTCGTACTGTGCTGTTGTTAGTAACTGATATGGAGATAACAGGCTCTCCATCGCGAATAAGCACCTTTTTTTGGGTGTCACTGCTTAAGGTTAATAAGGCAATGTCCCCCCCTCCTTGACAGTCGGCGTGTCCCGTAGTAGAAACTACCTTATTCCGGATATAATTGAATCCTTTGCTGTCTTCATCATTAATCCAGCCCAGCAAGCGGTCTTTTTTTAAGACACCAATGCCAGAGAACCTTAATATGGTGCCAGGAGATATGCTTTTGGTGGCATCTACACCCTTTTCATTGGACGATTCTATATCTCCCACAGCTTCCAATGCGGGCAGGGTGGACTGGATGTCAGGATTAGCCAAGTCGCTAAGCAGTTGATCCATGGTTACTTTGGTGGCAGGAGCCCATGTTTTAGTTAAGGTATCCAATGAAGCAAACATTTTATTGGCCGGCAACTTTTCCAGTGGAGTGGGAATCTTTAACATCGTAGAGGCCTTGTGATTTTTGGCTATCGCAATATAAAAGTCGCTTCTGGTAAAAGGCTCTCGCATCAAAGTTTCAATCGCATCGGAAATTCCTCTTCTCGCATACTCCTCACCTAAAATCAGCATTCGAATATGAGATAAATAGATGGATCGCGGGCTTGTATCCGTCATTTTTTGAATAGCCTCTTGAATCGTTGGAGCCGTTGCCTGATAAGTAACAACCGGCGAGCCGGAGCTAGGTGAGGATTTGGAGGCTACTGCAGAAGGAATCACCATCTGTGCAGTCACCTGATACTGGTTTCCTTCCATATCCACCCCGATCCCGATAGCGATGCCCAACTCGTTTAATTCTTTTCGATCCCAGCATCCACCCAATAGTACTGCAATCAGCCCCCAGACGAAGAGCAAATGTATGGTCTGCTTCATGGTTGATCCCTTCTGGCTTTTGGTTTATTGCCAATCCGTCTTTTTTTTGTTTTTTGGCGGATCGTATTTTGGATAGGGGTGGATTGAGGTCGTGACTTCATATAAGACCAAGGTAGGCGAAACAGCGTATCTTTCAAATCGCTTTCCACATATGGGCCGAACGGACTCATATAAGAGACACCAAATGACCGCAGACTGGTTAAGTGCAGCAAAAGTACAATGATCCCCATCAATATTCCAAGAAGTCCGAAGGCTGCCGCTAGCATCATTAAGGCGAAGCGTACAATACGAACCGCTATCGACAAACCGTTTTCTGGAATAACATAGCTAGAGATCGCTGTGATCGACACAACAATGACCATAGCCGCTGAGACTACTCCTGCATCTACAGCTGCTTGTCCAATGACCAGTGTACCTACAATCGAGACAGCCTGTCCGACGGTCTTGGGAATTCGAACCCCTGCTTCACGCAAAATTTCATAAGTAATCTCCATAAGCATCGCCTCGACAAATGCCGGGAACGGTACGCCTTCCCTTTGTGCGGCAAGACTGATTAAAAGGTTTGTCGGAAGCATCTCTTGATGAAAGGTAGTTATCGCGATATAAACTGCGGGTGCAAGCATGGCGATAAAAAAGGAAAAGAATCGCAGCAAGCGCAGCAAAGTACTGATGTCAGCACGCTGGTAATAATCCTCGGCCGACTGGAAAAATTGAACGAACAACGCAGGTATTAACAAAACAAAGGGAGTTCCATCCACCAATATAGCAATTCGGCCTTCCAGCAGGCTGGCAGCGACTGAATCCGGACGCTCGCTGTTATAAATGGTCGGAAATGGGGTGAAGGTTTCATCCTGAATCTCCTCTTCGATGTAACCCCCTTCCAGAATTCCGTCAATATCAATTCGGTCCAAACGATCTCTCAGTTCCTGAATAACTTCTTCGTCAGCAATTCCTTTGATATACATTACAGACACATTGGTATGAGTCACTTGACCGATCTGTCTTGTTTCCATCCACAGCCGCGGATCACGGATTCGTCTACGAAGTAGAGCTGTATTGGTACGTAAATTTTCAGTAAACCCCTCCATGGGACCCCGTACAACCGTCTGGGACTGGGGTTCGCTGACATTGCGATCCTCCCAACCGACCGCATCAATCCATATGCCTTTTGTGTATCCATCCAGCAAAATGATAATACCGCCGGATAGCATCCGGTTGAATAGAGCGTCCATTTCGTCCACACTACCTGAATGCCCCGCAATTAAAACCTGATCCTTCAAATAATTAAATGGTTCTATGCCCTCAGGTACATGATGTTCGTTTACCCGCATTAATGAACGCAGAACGGAATCATGAAGTAATTGAGTGTTGACCAGACCATCGATATAAAACAGAGCTGCCGGCCATTTTTGCATCCATAATAGCTCTTTAATGATTACATCTCCGCTGTTCCCAAAGGAGCTCTCGATATGATTCACGTTATCTTCCAAGTTAGAGGATACATGAGTTAGTGGACAACTTTTATTCAGATTCGGCATACGTAAAATCCTCCGATATTGGAGTTTGTTGGCATAGTATGCTCTGAAAATATGAATTTATGCTTGACCGATTGTATTTACAGGGTCCATTGTTGGGTATGCTGACGACGTAGAGTCAAGATATCATCAGATTGTTATGTTTGGAGTAGGGGAAGCGCTCAAATAATGAAGCCGTGAATATGGGGCGGCTCAAGGAGCGGGGGAGTATCGTAATATCTTTCGTGATTTCGGTATATTATGCAAAACTATTCCATGTCATCCTTGTTGCTGGTTTTTACCGATTTTTTAGATTTGTATAGCGTTCCAAACAGAAAGCTCCTCCACCGATATATAAAATACAGCAGGATGATGAATCCTACGGCAGCCGCGATTCGTAACGCATACAGTTCTACCAGATGGAAAATGGCATCCCACTGCGGACCAAACAGCTTGCCGATGCTTAGAAAGAGGATGACCCAGAATAAAGCACCGCTGTAAGCATACAAGACAAATTTACGGAAAGAAAGAGCGATAATTCCAGCAAAATAGCCAGTAAAATGCCGGACACCTGGGATGAAATATCCAAGGAAAATAAGCCAGTATCCATAACGTTGAAACCATTTTTGTGTTTTCTGAAGCTTGTCCGGCGATAGCAAAACCCATTTGCCGTATTTCTGAATAAAGGGGAGTCCAGCCCATTTTCCAATAAAGTAGGTAAAGGTCATACCGATGGTTGTGCCCAAAAAAGCTAGCAGCACTAGATTGCCGAAATCCAGAGTACCGGCATAGGAGAGATATCCCGCATAAGCCATCGTGGTTTCCCCGGGAAAAGGCAAAGCAATAAACTCCAGTAACAAGCCGAAAAAAAGGACGCCATATCCATATTCTTCGAACAATTGCGCGATCCATTTCAGCACATCCATCATGTACACTCCTACGGGCAGATTAAGTAATTTAGAATCAATTTATTTTATCAATCTTTTCATGACCACTCAACTATGGTTGATTTCTTGACGTGTTGTTTTGTCGTTGCGTATAATGAAACGAACAATTGAGGGAGGCACGGTAATGAATAAGCCTAATGAAATCGTTGTAGTTCTTGATTTTGGAGGACAATACAACCAGTTAATTGCAAGAAGAATTCGGGATCTCGGCGTATATAGCGAGCTCCTTCCATACAATACGCCTGCGGAGAAGCTGAGAGAGCTGGCGCCGAAAGGGATTGTTTTCTCAGGCGGACCTTCCAGCGTATATACAGACAATGCTCCTCAGGTGGATCGGGCAATTTATGATCTTGGCATCCCTATCTTTGGTATTTGTTATGGCATGCAGCTAATGGCCCACCAACTGGACGGTAAGGTAGAACGTGCGGGCAAGCGTGAATATGGTAAAGCAGACGTGCAATTCAATGAGGGCGCTCGGTTGACTAAAGGACTGGATTCTCGTCAAACCGTATGGATGAGCCATGGCGACCACGTTACAGATCTGCCAACCGGCTTTACACTGGATGCAGGAACAGAGAGTGCCCCGATTGCCGCAATGAGTAATCTGGAGCGGAATCTGTATGCGGTACAATTCCATCCAGAGGTACGGCATTCTGTTCAAGGTAATGAGATGATTAACAACTTCCTGTATGAAGTATGCGGTTGTGAAGGCAACTGGACCATGGAGTCGTTCATTGAAGAGCAAATCCGTGAAATTCGTCAGCAAGTAGGTGACAAGAAAGTACTGTGCGCTCTAAGTGGCGGCGTGGATTCCTCCGTTGTGGCTATGCTTATTCACAAAGCGATCGGTGACCAACTGACGTGTATGTTCATTGATCACGGCCTGCTGCGTAAAGGTGAAGCCGAAAGTGTAATGGAGACGTTCGTTGGTAAATTCGATATGAAGGTTGTTAAAATTGATGCACGTGAGCGTTTCCTCTCCAAACTGGCAGGAGTGGATGATCCGGAACAAAAACGTAAAATCATCGGTAACGAATTTATTTACGTTTTTGAAGAAGAATCAGCTAAATTCGATGATTTTGACTTCCTAGCACAAGGCACGTTGTACACAGATATTGTAGAGAGCGGAACAGCAACGGCGCAAACTATCAAATCGCACCATAACGTGGGCGGTTTACCAGAAGACATGAAGTTCAAACTGATCGAGCCACTGAATGCGCTATTCAAGGATGAAGTGCGTAAAGTCGGTGAAGAATGCGGACTTCCGGCCGAAATTGTATGGCGTCAGCCATTCCCGGGCCCGGGTCTTGCCATTCGTGTATTGGGCGAAGTGACAGAGGACAAGCTCAAGATTGTCCGTGATTCTGACTATATTTTGCGCGAGGAGATTGCCAAAGCGGGTCTGGATCGGGAAATTTGGCAATACTTCACCGCTTTGCCGAATATGAAGAGCGTTGGCGTTATGGGCGATGCCCGTACGTATTCCTACACGGTAGGTATCCGTGCAGTAACCTCAATCGACGGTATGACCGCTGACTGGGCACGTATCCCTTGGGACGTATTGGAGAAAATCTCCGTTCGGATCGTCAACGAAGTGGACAACGTCAACCGCATCGTATACGATATCACTTCCAAACCACCAGCAACAATCGAGTGGGAGTAGGATTTTAACGACTAATATGATAAAGATGAAGAACCTTTCAATTCACCACATCGATAGTGGTGTGAAAGGTTCTTTTTTTACCAATCTAGCTTACCAAACAATTTTTTTACCGGTTGCAGCCGATTCTTCAATGCGGTCCAGTAGCTGATGCAGCTGTAGTGCATGATTGAAATCGGGGGCAAGACGGGTGCCCGCCAAAATATCGCCGGCAAATATGTGATGAGCCTTGGCTACATTTAGAGTTACCCCTTCTTTTGGGAAATCCAGGCCGGCATCAGGCTCAGCTGCTATGTATATTGTTTCAAAAAAACCATTAAGCACATGACTTTGATGATTTCCCTGATCATATACAAGTTTTTCAAGCGTCAGGTTCCCAAATTGAACATGTCCAAGCGAAGGATTTTGGCTCAAACGTAAAATGCCCTTTTTCCCCTGAATCTCTAGCTCAAACTTGGAATTCACTCCACCCTGAATGTGAACTGATACAGGAATTCCTTTTTCCAGCAATCCGTGAATCAGAATTTGATCTGCTGTATCCTTGGGAATGATTTCACCCGTTTCCTGAATCATGGCTTCGTTATAACGGGAAGATGTGATGGCCGACAGTTCGCGGAATTCACCAACGATGTATTGCAGCGCGTCTAGAGCATGCCCCCCGTTAATGGTCAGCAGGTTGGCACCACTGGCTCTATTGAGCAAGTAAGCCGTATCCTGATCTGTTCGTCCTCCTTTGCCAGAAGTAGCTACTTGCATATGACAGGATACAATTTCACCAATTATCCCGTCCTCGATCAGCCTCTTCATCGTTTGCACCTCAAAATCCTGCCGTGCCTGCAAACCAACGGTATGATGAATGCCTGCCAGTTCCGCTGCTCTAGCCATTTCAGCAGCTTCCGCAGTGTTGGCCCCCAGAGGCCACTCACAGAAAATATGCTTTCCCTCATGGATAACCGCCATTACGGCCTCGTGATGATGGGGAACTTTTATGCTCACCACGACCATATCCACATCCTCGGAAGCTGCGAGCTTTTTGGCATCGTCAAAAGCCAATGGCGCCCCCACATCCTCTGCACTTTTGCGTGCACTGTCCATACGGGAAGTGCCGATGGCTGTGATATCCAAGTCCGGGTGTTTGAGTAAAGCCGGAATATGCGTTTGGCTGGCCCATTTATTATTCATTGAACCTCCTATGATACCTGCACGAATCTTCTGCTTAACCATGTGCCATCCCTCCTGATTTTAAAATGTGGGTAGAAAATAGTGCTCAAGGCCAATATAATACACTTAACTCATAAAGAATAATGTTTGTTAATGATGTTGATATCATTTTTTTTGATGGGAGGTAAAGATGTGGATATTCAAAATATGCAGGCATTCGTTTCAGTGGCGGAGCTTAGAAGTTTAACAGAAGCTGCCCAAAAGCTGAATCATCTGCAATCGAATATGACGGCTAAAATAAAGAAGCTGGAGACCTACTACGGCACAGCGTTATTTTACCGAAAGCCTCGTGGTATGGAACTGACACCCGCCGGAGAAATTTTATATGCTCAGTACAAGCAAATTTTAACGCTGTGGCAAGACACAGAAATGAAAATGAGACCCCACGAGGAAAAACTGCGCATCGGCACGATGCAGTCCATTGTAGCAGGCGGAACAACAAGGGCACTAACGAAGGTGTACGAGATGTACCCGCAGGCTTCGGTGACATTAAAAACGGGAACCACCACGGAAATGGAGCAATTCATCCTCGACGGCGAGCTTGATATTGCTTTTGTTACAGGATATCCTACCAACCCATATATTCATTATCAAAAAATATGTCGTGAAGAGCTGGTGCTGGTGGGGAAAGGTATACACGAAGGCTCGGATCTCCAACAGGTACTGCAAGGAGCTTCTATTATCATATTGTCGGATAGCTGCCTGTACCTCACGCATTTAGAGAAGATGTATCAGGACATGCAATTGACCCATGGCGAGGTTGTCGAGGTTGGAATATTCGATACGATGGTGGAGTTCGCTCTGATGGGAATGGGAATCACCCTTATGTCTAAAAAGCTGGCGAGGCAGTTTAAAGTATCGTCCTATTTACCCGTTCCTTCAATTTTTGGCTACATGGATACATATTTAATATCCCGTCCAAATCATAAAATGACAGCAATTGAACATAAATTTATCGAAATCAATAATACGATCTACTAGAGTAGGAGAGTAAAAACTCAGAAATGCTCACGTTACCTGTTAAGCGTAGGTATTTTTATGTTAAGAGCGTTTATATAGATTAGGCACAAGACTTGTTAATTCTCAGTAAGAGTGTATAATGCTCGAAGCGTCAATTGATAGGTCAAGTATCATGAGGAGGAGAAGTAGTCATCGAACATTGCTCTGAAAAAAGCCAGTTATTTTATCGCATGCATCTTTTGTGTAAAGAAATGAATAATGCTTTTGAAGCACAGTTAAAAACTAGCTTTACCAAGGTCGAAATTTTGTATCATATTAATCATCGTCAGGAACTAAGTCAGCTGGAGCTTCAACATCTGCTGGTTCTGGATGGTGCAGCAGTGACCCGGCATCTGAAAAGGCTGGAAGAGGAAGGTCTTATTTTACGCAGTAAAAAAGAGCAGGATAAGCGTGTGACTTATATACGTTTAACCGAATTAGGGATTCAAGAGCTGCAAGTTTTGACAGAGCAAAGAGAAGCCTTTCAAGAAAAGTTCCTTTCTAAGTTTGACGATGAGGAAGTTGTGGCTTTAACAAATGCACTACAGCGTATGTCTAGCAATGTGAAGAATATGTAAAGTGTGCAAAAAGAAATGATCTTAAAGGCATCTGATTATCCTAAATGATAACCCGCCAGCTGGATAATAGCTTGCGGGTTATCTATTTTCCGAACAATACATATGCGTTTAATTTGTAACATTCGCTTTTTCTGTTGACAAGCCGTAGGGGAGAGCCTAAAATAACGGATGTAATACAGCGTATATGAATGCGAATATTACAGCAATTGAACGACAACAATACGAGTATGCTTTGCGTAGGAGGAATTACGACTCATGGAGCGTTTCTTTAAATTAAAGGAACATGGCACGAACGTCCGCACTGAGCTTATTGCGGGGATCACTACTTTTATGACTATGGCTTATATTCTGGTGGTCAACAATACCTTTTTGGGACCCACTGGAGCGGGGATGCCTAGTGAAGCTGTTTTCTTTGCGACAGCAGTAGGTGCAGGCTTAGTTACCATTCTGATGGGCTTGTTTGTAAATGTACCGATCGGTATGGCACCAGGCATGGGCTTGAATGCTTATTTTATGACTGTAGTCTTGAGTTCTAATGGGATGATTACTTGGCAAGCGGCACTTGGCGCTGTATTTATATCCGGTATCGTCTTTCTAATTTTGACCGTTACCCGGGTAAGACAGATGCTGCTTGTTGCGGTTCCGGAAAATTTAAAAACAGCTATTACAGTTGGTATCGGCTTGTTTGTCACAATTGTAGGCTTCAAGCTTTGTAATCTGGTTATGGTGAGTATCGTTCCAGGGACCGATGTTGGTCATCCGGTTCCGGGTCATGCCTTTAATTTGGTTCTAGGTAGTCTGGTACATCAAAAAGATGCGCTGCTGGCGCTAATCGGGTTGCTTATTATTGCAGCGCTGATGGTCGTTCGGGTCAAAGGTGCATTACTAATTGGAATCGTAGCGACTACATTAATCGGTATTCCGATGGGTGTAACGAATCTGAGCAGCTTGACAACAGGCCACTGGATTCCAGACTTCGGCAATTTGGCAGTGGGGCAGTTAGACCTGAAAGCAGCTTTGCATATCGGTCTGTTTGATATTATTTTTATCTTCACATTTGTAGAGCTGTTTGATACGTTTGGCACGTTGGTGGGTACAGCGACGCGTGCAGGCATAATGAAAGATAAGAAAAAGGGCGAAAAAATTATCGGTAAAGCGATGCTTGTAGATGCTGTTGGTGTAAGTACTGGTGCAGTGTTGGGTACAAGTACAATTACGGCATTTGTAGAAAGTTCCGCAGGGGTAGAAGAAGGTGGTCGTACAGGTCTCACTGCTGTAACGACAGGCGTGTTGTTCTTGTTATCCCTTTTTATAGCTCCGTTGGCTCTGGTTGTGCCTTCTGCAGCTACTGCTCCGGCTCTGATTATCGTTGGGGTGCTGATGATGAGTCAGGTTCGCAATATTGAATGGGATAACTTCCTGTTGGCATTCCCGGCATTCTTGACCATCGTTTTGATGCCTTTTACAGGTGGAATAGCGAATGGTATCTCTGCTGGTATTCTGTCTTACGTTGTGCTGGCGGTGTTCAGTAATCTGTTTACCAGTAATAAAGTTAAAATTCACTGGCTTATGTGGGTGCTTGCTATTATTGTAGTGATCCGCTATGCCTTTATGGGTTCCGAATAATTCAGTAGATAAAAGAATCTCTTTCCTGTTGTGTTTTAAGGAAGGAGGTTCTTTTTTTATTAATCACGAGCAGAATCAAAAGGAGTAATATATGAAGGGAAACAAATAATAAATATATGCTGAGAAATTTCATATAAATAATGTTTGCAAAGTAAAATTGAATATGGTATATTCTAATTCCGGCCAAGAAACACATGGTTGTGAGCAATTGATTGAAAAAAGAATTCAAAAAAATGCTTGCAAAGTTGGTTCGGACATGATATGATATAAGAGTTGATGAGGCGATGAGTTGATTCAAAAAAGTTTGATCTTTGAAAACTGAACAACGAGTGAGTAAATTGATTTTGTTCGCAAAATCAAACATGAGATATTTTATCTCGT
>NZ_JCAJRU010000129.1:0-14611 GCF_059447605.1 Paenibacillus sp. N119s
CGGGGACAAATCCGTTTGCACGGGCATCAAAAGTAAAGCAGCGTCCGTCTTTGGATAGCATTCCTGCTTTGCTGGTCATAACATGCATCCCTGGCCCTGCCATGATCATTACTCCGCCCGCCAAAGCAAGATCGCTTGTTTCTAAAACAAGGCTGTTGCAAGCTTCAGCAATCGCTACCAGAGAGGAAGAACACGCGGTATCAATCGCCAGAGAAGGGCCTTTTAAATTCAGTAAATACGAAATCCGGGCCGATAAAATGGAAGGCGCTCCTCCCATAAGAACCTGCGCATTCAACCCTTGTCCGCTCATGGACCTTCCATAATCACTAGCTGCACATCCTACAAAAACACCGCAACGACTTCCAGACAGCGAAGCTGGATTTAATCCGGCATCTTCAATGCATTTCCAGCTACTTTCCAGAAATAGACGCTGTTGAGGATCCATCATTTCTGCTTCCGCAGGAGATATATTAAAGAATAACGGGTCAAATCGATCCAGATCCTCGAGCACACCCATCCACTTGCTATAAGTTTTCCCCTCAGCCTTGGGATTGGTATCATAATATTCATCAATCGACCAACGCGTTGAAGGAATTTCCGATATACAATCTCTGCCATGAGCTAGATTATCCCAGAACTCAGTCAATGTTTTGGATTTGGGAAATTGCCCCGCCATGCCAATAATTGCGATCGAATCCTTCTCCTGATCATACGCCATACGGGACACAGCTTTTTTCATATCAGCCTGCTTGAGCGGTTTGTGCGTATCATTGCTATTCGGCAGCTGTCCGTAGGCCGTTTGAATCCGATCCTTTACCTCCTGCTGATGCACAAACGTTTTGTCCTGCATTTTTATTTCTTTCTCAATCGTAGCCGCCAGCTTTTCTCTTATCGGCTGAGCCATATGATTTTTCAGCTCAATCAATGACTCTCTTGGCGACTCGGACAGTTTTCTTGCCAGCTGCATTGCGTACGGCACCACTTCATTTCTTGGCAAAACAGGAAAAGGAGTCCCTTTGGACTCCAGTTCTGAACCGCTATATCTAGTACCAGTGAATAGAATTTCCTGCGCCATACTAACCCCGAATTTTTCGGGAAAAATGAGGGTTGAGCCTGCACCAGGCGTAAACCCGTATTTCATAAAATTAGTGGTGTAGATACTTTCTCTACTCATCACAATAAAATCGCAAAACATCCCCATACACCAGCCTGCGCCAATCCCATGTCCCTGCATAGCGGCAATGACCGGTAGCTTGCAATCCAGTGCAATCTTGTAAACATTGGTATCGCTATATTTCGCCTTGCCCTCATGAATGGCCAGCAGACCCTCCTGTGTACCTCCTGTGGCAAAGTAGGTGTCATATCCCGTTAGAATCACAACTTTATAATTCTCGTTAGCCTGTACCGTCTCAAATGCCCGGTTCAGGCCCATAATCAGTTCATCGGAAAATGTATTTTTGTGCACTGTGTCCTTCATTGTTAATAGAACAATGCCATGCTCAAATTCCTGCATTTGAACAACAGACTGTTCTTCTACTTCGCCGTTAAACTCACTCTCCGGTCCGTGAAGGCTGTCCAATGGCTGTAGCGAAAGTGACACTCCCTCTGAGGATGATTCCTGTGAAGTGACTTCCGATGATCCTTCCAAAGATCCATCTGAGAGCCCCCCCATAAATTGGAGCAATTGTTTTTCGGCATCTTCAGAATTTATTTCCCCTGTTTGTACCGCACGAAAAATATCTTTTGGATCCATAAAAATGCCCTCCTAGCCGTATGAAATAGGACGAATATCGTATCGGCAATTTACGAATGTAATTGCTTGAACAACTGATCGGCCTGCTCAACATTTAATTCACCTTGCAGTACCTTCTGGATCAAGGATTGCATGGGCTGCGTAGAAGTTGACTCTACAGGCACTTGATTTGAAGCTTCCGCCGATTTGCTCAATTCCTTTGCTAAATATCTGGAAAATTCTTCGATGTTAGGATAGTCATATACTCTGGTTGCTGAAATAGCAGTTCCAAACCGTTTATTTACGTCCTGTACCCACTCTACGCCTATAATTGAATCCAATCCCATATCGATAAATTTATCATCCCGGCCAATATCCCTTTTGTCCATGCTCAAAGATTTCGCAAGACTTTCAATTAGTTCCTTCTCCAATGCATCCACCCGTATAGCCATGGGTCCATTTGCAGACCGTTTGACCTCATCCTGGATAGCAGGCTGCGGTGAGGAAATGATGGTTTTAGGTTGCGGTGCAGCAGGTGTCAATTCTGCGGGCTTGGCTGCCTTTTTTGGTGTATCGTCTATCTTCTCGATGTCAGAGACTGAGCGCAGCAAAATACCCTGCGGTTTTTCAGGTACTTTCGCTACTGTCTGTACCTGTACATTAGTGTTGACAGCAGGAGGGCTAAACACAGGCTCTCGTGCCGGAATCTCAACTAGAGGAGGCACCGTCTTGACTTCTTTAGGCTGGCTTCCGAACATAGGGATCCAATAGCTTTCCTGGGCAAAAGGATAGGTTGGCAGACTAATCCGATGAGGTTTGACATTTCCGTAAAGTCTGTTCCAATCGAATAACAGGCCCTGAACCCAAAGCTCTGCCAGCTTTGTATACTTGCCCTTGCTTATCCAGATATCTACCAGTTGTCCCATATCCTCGTCTGCTTCAAGAACAGTCAGGATATCTTTATTCTTCTTAGCTTGACCCAAATAGAGTCCGTCGATATCCTCATTCCCTGCCAGGAAGCCCTCCAGCTTTCCTTCAAGTTCCCTCGTAGACTTAGCTATGACCGCTAACCGTTCCTCCATAGCTTCACGTCCCACTTGAAGGGTAAATGCTATATCCTCCAAACTGGCTTCCGTGTATTCAGGCGTTCTGAGTGCAAAAAGCAATCTTTTCACCTGCTCGTACAATCGTTCTTGATTTTTGGCTGACAGCACAACCATGGACGGGCTTTGCGATATCATCGCAGCTTGTGTAGTCTCCTGCACCTCAGGGATATATTCCTCAATCAGCACATGTGCGTTGGAGCCTCCGGCGCCGAAAGAAGAAATGCCTGCAATTCTTGGGTATTCAACGGTCTTCCCATTTATAGTGACGACCGGTCTTTTCCACTCTTCAAGCTCCTGCTGAACTATAAAAGGGCTATTGCTAAAGTCGATGTTCGGGTTGAGTATGTTTGAATGCAGCGAAGGTGCGATTTGCCCATATTTGAGCTGAAGGAGCACCTTAGTCACTCCAGCAATCCCAGCCGCACTCTCACAATGCCCTATATTGGATTTTGCCGATCCAATGGCGCAGAACTGCGTGTCTTCCGTATATTCCCTGAAAACCTTTTGCAAACCAGCGATCTCAATAGGATCACCTAAAGATGTCCCGGTGCCGTGTGCTTCAATGTAACTGATTGTTCTGGGGTTAATTCCAGCTTTCTTAAAGACTCTTCCAATTACACTGGCCTGCGCCTTAGGATTCGGAACTGAAAAACCATTTGTCTTCCCACCGTGGTTCACAGCGGTTCCCTTGATAACCCCGTATATGTGGTCGCCGTCTGCAATTGCTTTGGTCAGCGGTTTGAGCAACACGGCTCCTACACCTTCACCTGGCACATATCCATCTCCACCTTCTCCGAAGCTTTCGCACCGCCCCTTGCTTGATACGAACCTCCCTTGTCCAAGCATCAGGTATTTGTTCGGATGAATGGAGACATTGACGCCGCCGGCAATGGCCAGCTCACACTCGTCTTGCTGTAAGCTCTGACAGGCTAGATGTATAGTCGTCAAAGAGGATGAGCACATCGTATCCACAGCCATGCTCGGTCCGTGGAAATTACAGAAATAAGAAACACGATTTGCAATGGAGGCCGGATTCCCTGGAACGGCAATCATTTTGCCTCTAGCCTGCTCCTGCGCCCCGTAAAGTTGATATTCTTCGTACATAACTCCGACAAAAACGCCTACATTCCTTTCCACTCCAAGCCCTTCTCGGGTATAGCCTGCATCCTCAATCGTTTCATAGACGCATTTCAGGAACAAGCGCTCCTGTGGATCAATAATCTCTGCTTCTCTAGGAGAGATATTAAAAAATTTCGGATCAAATTGATCTACGCCTTTGATAAAGCCTCCCCACTTGCTGTAAACTTTTCCAGACTTGTCCTCTTCCTCGTCATAGTGTATGCTGTGATCCCAGCGCTCTTTGGGAATTTCCGTAATGCAGTCCTTTCCATTACGCAGATTGTTCCAGAATTCCCTAACATTCTCCGCCTCAGGATACATTCCTGACAAGCCGATGATGGCAATATCACCAGTACCTCTTGCCGTTTCCAGTTGCGGCTGGAATTTTTTCTGATCCAGCAATTTTGCCTGAGCCGGCATTTCACGAGCTGGTCTTCGGCTGCTGGAAAGCGGCCTTCCCGGGTGCTCTTTCACAGTGGAAGACGTAAACGCTTGGACGGCGTTGACCTCTTCCTCCATTCCAAGCAACTGAATCAGCCGCTTCTGGTGAACTTCAAGAAAATATTGGGTCAGCTCTCGGATACTCTGGTATTCAAAAAACAACGTTTTAGGTAGCATTCCGAATGTTTTCTCCAGTTCACGTGTCAGCTGTCTGATCATAATGGAATCAATTCCATATTTCTCCATGGGGGCATCGGCTTCAATCTGCCTTGCTGGCAGTCTGATCGATGCAGCAAGCAGTTGCTTTAAATAATTTGCCGCTTTTTCGGCAAGCAGTTCTTGTCCGATTCCTGAGTCCTTTCTGCTCTCTATGATCATAGAGGGGGTATCTCCAGCCTGATTCAGGGATGGCTGTTGCAGGAGCGTTTCTCTGAGCTGATTGGCGCGTCCTTCCAATACCATGACTTGATCTTTTCCAGAAGCCAGACTCTGGTACAAAGCTCGCATTCCTGTACCAGTCTCCATAGCGAACAACCCCATTTCCTCCATGATTTGTTTCGTTTCTCTATCAATATGCATTCCGCCTTCCTTCCACAGCGGCCAGTTGATAGAAAGCGTCTGTCCCTGACGTTGCTTCTGTTCTACAAGTGTATTGCGATAGCTGGCATAAGCATCCATAAAGGCATTGGCAGCAGCATAGTCAGCCTGTCCTACATTCCCCAGGCTGCCTGCAACAGATGAATACAGGACGAAAAAGTCCAGCGGAATATCCTTGCAGGCCTGATCTAGATTGATCAATCCTGCAACTTTTGGCGCCAATACTTTCTGCAATTCCTCTTCTGTTTTTTTAATAATGAAATTATCGCAGGTCACTCCTGCGGCATGAACAATTCCATCCAGCTTCCCAAACTCTTCCTGAATATCCCCGATTAAATCCTCAACCGCTCTGTTATCGGCGACATCGGCCTGCCGAAATACAACTCTTGCTCCTAGGGCCTCTATTTCCTCAATTCTTGCTTTGGTGTGACCACGGAGTGCAGATCGTCCAACGAGAATTAAAACGGCATCTTTGGTTTGTCGTGCCATTTCTTCTGCCAGCATCAAACCAAGACTACCTATTCCTCCGGTAATCAAATATATCCCTGAGTCCTTCCATGGAATTCGGCCCCCTTCCCGCGAGGATTGGATCTCCGTCCATGCGGCAGCATATCGTCTGCCCCGCTGATAGCGGACCTGTGTATCCATGGAGTTACGGCTATTTTCTTGCAGGATATTTATAATACCTGCGGCATCTTCCTCCACATCCACTTCGATCAGTTGACCCACCAGTGTGGGATTCTCAAGCTGTGCTGTTTGTAAGAGCCCGTAAAGTCCCGAGAATACCTGTCTGTGATCCTGTACTGGAATGACAAGCTGAATCAATGTTTTGTCTTTGGATTGGGCTTTAAGCACCTGTTGAATTTGCTCAAACACCTGAGATGCGTAAGTTCCAAACCGTGCATCCATGCTCTCCTCTTCGGATTGCAGGATGAGACAATGTACCCCTCTCATTTGTGATTCGATCATTTCCCTAGAAATATGTGCTGGTTCACATAGAATGACCAAATGCTGCCGATATTCAGGTGCTGTGGCTCTCGGGAAAAGGACTTGTTCTTCCCATACAGGCTCAAGCATCAAAGTCTCAGGCGTCATCAATTCCTCTGATCCCCCTGTTCCTCTTTCTGCAATTCGTGATGATAAGCCCTTCATGCTTACACAAACATTCCCCTGCATGTCGCACAAATCAATATCCAGCTTCTGCACTGGACTATCCTGTCTACTACCTTCACGATCACGGACCCAAGCCCACATCTCCGATGTGCAGCCACTAAACACCTCAAGCTCTTCCATTGCAAATGGTAAAGCCGGCTTCATAGAAACTGTTCCGTCGGACATGGCAGCGCCGTATGTGTCCATCATCAGGCCTATGGACGCTTGCAGAGCAGAATCCATCAAGCTAGGATGCATCACAAACTGTCCCATGGTCTCGTAAGCAGAAGAAGGCAAGGACAACTTGGCAAGGACCTGATCCACGCCAGTGTATATCTTTTCAATTCCTTGATGTCCCGGCCCATAGGAAACCTGCATCGCCGCAAACGCCTCATAACATTGCTGGGATGAATAGGTACCCAGATTGCACTGCTCCAGCAGGGCTTCAATATCTATGGCAGGAATCTCAGCCAACGGAGCAATCGCTGCACTGCCCTCGCTATGCACAACTAGCTCTGTATCCGCTGATTCAGACTTGCTGTAGATTTCATAGGCAATTTCTCCACCATCTTGCGGATAAAGCCCGATATTTATAGCAATCGGCCGTTCTTCAGCTACCATAGGCAGGAGCCATAATACATCTTTTAGACGAACACAAATCCGATTTTCTTCCGGAGAAGCGACTTCCTCTACTGCCGCTCGCGCCATTTCAAGGTAAGCCACTCCGGGCAAAAGCTTTTGCCCCTTGATCACATGGTCTGCGAGGAAAAATTCTCTCCCCGTAAATGTGGAGCTGAACTGAAGGCCATAAATATCGGACGTATTTCGCTGAAGCAAAGGATGAAGGATGGTGGATGTCTCCTGCCTCAGTCCACCGTTTGCTCCCCTCAGCTTATTGGTATCCGTTATGCAATATCGTTCTCTGGCAAAAGGATAGGTAGGCAGGCTAATACGGTTCGGCTTATTCTTTTCGTACAGCACGTCCCAGTTAAAGACCTCGCCTCTTACCCAAAGCTGTGCGATTTGGACATAGTTGTTTTCATTAACCAGTGCCTCCATCATCTCGGCCGCACCCTGTTGTGTTTCCCGGTCTCTATTTTCTTCTCTATAGCGTTTGGCCTGCCCAACATATAAGCTATGAATACCTTCTAGGCCCTCCACAAAACCACTCAGCTTCTCCTCAAGCTCGGAAAGAGAAGCTGCAGTGAAGGCCAAACGTTCCTCCATCGCATCGCGTCCCGCCTGCAGGGTATACACTATATCTCCCAGACTATTATCTGTGAACTGACGCTCCCGGATTGCAGCTAGCAATTGCCGGGCCTGATCTTGCAACTGTGTTTCAGTCTTGGCTGACAGCACAACAATAGCCGGCTTTTGGGCACTGAAGGTAACCGGCTCCTTCTCCTGATTTTCCGGAACATATTCCTCGATGATCAAATGGGCATTGACACCGCCAAATCCAAAAGAGCTGACCCCGGCTCTCCGAGGAATATTATTTCCAGAAGCATCTTGCTGCTGTTTCCATTCCCTCGTCTCCTGAACGATATAGAAAGGACTGTCTTCAAGTTTGATATAGGGATTCATTGCATTGCAATGAAGGCTTTTAACAAGCTTTTTATGCTTCATCTGAAGCAGTACTTTGACGACACCAGCGATCCCGGCAGCCAATTCCAGATGTCCGATATTAGTCTTCACGGAACCTAGACCACAATGGGGCTCTTTGACCCCAGGTCCTTTTATAGTCTCATAAAGCTCTTTAAAGGCTGTTTTAAGTCCGTTAATTTCAATTGGATCGCCCAGTTCGGTGCCTGTCCCATGGGCCTCCATGTAAGAAACTGTTCTTGGGTCGATACCGGCTTTTGTATATGCATTTACCAGCAAATCCGCCTGTGCCCTCGGATTGGGTGCTGTCAGGGAATTGGCCCGGCCTCCGTGATTGATAGCAGTGCCCCGGATTACGCCGTAAATATGGTCTCCAGCCTTTTCTGCGTCCTTCAGCTTTTTCAGGAAAAGCATGCCTGCCCCTTCACCGCGCACGTAACCGTTGGCCTGATCAGAGAAGGTTTTGCATCGACCGTCCTCACACAGCATCCCTGCTTTGTTGAAGCTAATATGAAGCTCTGGGGTGATAATCACATTGACACCACCTGCAATTGCCATTTCACAGCTTCCATCTTCTATAGCCTTTACTGCCCGGTGAATGGCCACCAACGCACTGGAGCATGCCGTTTCGACAGGCTCGCTCGGACCATGAATATTCAGGAAATAGCTCATACGATTAGGTCCCACCGACGGCGCCATGCCGCTGGAGGAATACGCCTCAACACCCACATTTCCCTGATAGATCATTCCGCTGTAGCCGCTGTTCGCAGTGCCTGCAAAGATACCTGTACGGCTTCCTGACAGTGTCCCTGCTTGGATGCCCGCATCTTCAATCGCCTTCCAAATATAGGTCATTAACAGGCGCTGCTGCGGGTCCATGAGTGCGGCTTCCCTCGGTGAAATTCCAAAAAATAAAGGGTCAAACTCATAAATCCCGTCAATAAACCCGCCCCACTTGATGTTTGTTTTATTGGTCTCATCCGCAGGGTCACCGTAATACGCCTTCCAATCCCAGCGATCTTCAGGTATTTCAGTGATACAGTCCCTGCCTTCCTCAAGATTTTTCCAAAATTCATTCACATCCCGGGCCATGGGAAATACGCCGCTTATGCCTACAATTGCAATAGGTTCAGAACTGGCCGGGGTCTGTTGCGGCATAGCTAGCATGTTCTCGTTTGAAAATCGGGAACGCTGGCGTCTACTGCGTATACCGTCTTCTCTACGACTCTCTTCATTCTGCACGGCAGGCTCAGTCCGGGTCTGCACGATAAACTGCTCTCCAAGCACGATGGCATATTCGTCCACCAAATACCTGCAGAAGTCATGAAGCGTAGTGTATTCAAAGAATACAGCAGGGGTCAGATCAAGTCGGTACAAGTGATTGATGTTGTTGGTAAATTGCGTGAGCAAAATGGAATCAAAGCCATACTCACTCAGTTCTACATAGGCGTCAATATCTTCAAGTTTGACTTTCAGCAATTTCGATACCGCCTGCATCATGGCGGTTCGCACCTTGTCCAGCAGGTCTGATGCGACATCCCGTTCAGTGGCGGAAATTGCTGAAATACTTGCTGAAATACTTGCTGAAGTACTCACCGCCTTTTCAAGCTGTCTGGTTTCGGGATTCGTTATTAAGCCTACTATTCTTTTCATTTTTTCGAGATTGCCTTCCATCACCATAACCTGATCAGCACCCGTAAGCATGGTACGGTACAAAGCCTGAATGCCGGAAGAAGTTGAAATACTGCCCATACCTGTTTGCTGTTTTACCAGCTTCTCTGTCTCCTCATCAATATGCATCCCGCCTTCTTTCCATAGTGGCCAATTGATGGATATCGTTTGCCCCTGGCGTTGCTGCGATTCTGTCAATGTGTTCCGGTATCTGGCGTATGCATCCATAAACGCGTTGGCGGTAGAATAGTCTGCCTGTCCCTGATTGCCCAGCCCTCCGGCTACTGACGAAAACAGAATAAAGAAGTCAAGAGGCAGGTGCTTGCTCGCCTGATCCAAGTTCACTACCCCTAAAACTTTGGGAGCGAGAACCTCCAGCATTTCCTCGCTATTTTTTTGGAGTATGCGGTTGTCACGAATGACTCCTGCACTGTGAATGATGCCATTCAGGCTTCCGAATTCTGCCTCTATTTCCCGAATTAAATCAGCCACCGCCTGCTCCCGGGTCACATCGGCCTGCTTATATGCTATTCGTGCTCCTAATGACTCCAATTTCTTTATCTCTGCCTGCTTGTCCTCATCTAGTGCGGAACGGCCCGTTAAAATCAACGCGACATTTTGTACTTTATTTACAATTTCTTTGGCAAAAATAAGTCCCAAGCCACCGGCACCACCGGTAATGAGATATACTCCGTTCTCCTTCCACGGAATGTCCGCTGTTTCCGGAGAAAACGAAATCTCGTTCCAGCTAGAAATCCATCGTTTGCCTTTCCCATACCGGATCTGGATGTCTCCAGGACTCCAGCTGTTTTCTTTTAAAATATCTATGATTGTACTCGGGGCCTCAACCTGCTCAAGTTCTATCAACTGCCCCACCAGTTTTGGATGTTCTATTCTGGAGGTTTTTAAAAGACCTGAGAGCCCTGATACAAGCTGCTGCTCCTCCTGGTCGTTTGTGACAATCTGGATTAACACCTTGCCATGGTTTTTTTCTCTAAAAATTCTTTGTATTAGCTCAAGTATCTGAACGGCGTAATGCTGAAACTGTTCCCCAATTCTGTTCTGATCAGGTTGCAAAAATATGCATTGTGCGCCGCTTATTTGAGCTTCTACTTGTTCACAGGAAATCGCGGACGGCGGGCAAAGGATCACGACATGGCGATCATATACAGGTAAATCACCATCTATGGTAACTCCCTGCTCTTTCCACACGGGTTCAAGCATCAAGGTACCAGAATTGGACTGCGCGTCTGTGGGAATGGAGTCTATATCCAAAATTCTTGAAGAATAGCCCTTGATCCTCACACAGATCTCTCCGGTTTCGTCGCTCAGGTCAATATCTAGTTTCTGTGCCTTATCTCCTGTTTTACCATCTATATGGTATCGAATCAGCGCCCACATGATGGAGCTGCAATTTTTTATAATTTCAACTTCCTGAATGGCATACGGCAGAGCGGGCTTAATCTCGCGAGAGCCCAGCGTCAAGCCTATGGATGCCTGCAAAGCGGAATCGATCATGCTTGGATGGAGGATAAATTGGCTTTGAGTGTCAGAGACTGAGGAGGGCAAAGATAGCTTCGCCAGCACCTGACCTTCTCCCGCATATACCATCTCAATCCCCTGATGCCCAGGGCCATAATCAATTCCCAAATCTCTGAAAACGCTATACAATGCTGTCGGATAGAAGCTTCTACTGCATATATCCTGCAAATCTTTAATATTCAATGCAGGGACCTCTACCGCCGATCTTCGTACCGCATTGCCGTAGCTATATAACATAAGCTCTGTATCATCGGCTCCGTGATTTCCATAAATTTCATACGAAATCTCTTGATCTTCATGCTGGAAAAGCCCGATATGCAGCTGTATTGGTTCATTCTCTAGGGCAATAGGTCGTGCCCAAACCACGTTTTTAAGGCACATTCCGACCAGGTCGCCCTCATCAGCCCCTAGTGACTGCTCCACTGCTGCCCGGGCCATTTCAAGAGTTGCAGCCCCGGACAGCACCCTTTGCCCATTCACCACATGATCTTTCAGGAAAAACTCCGGACCAGTAAAAGTCGAGCTGAACCGCTGCTCCGAAAAATCGGAGGTGTTTTGGTGCAGCAAAGGATGAAGTGCAGCACCCATAACAGAAGCTGGGCCCCTGCCTGCCTTATTGTCTAGCTCGGGCGCCCAGCACCGTTCCTTTGCAAAAGGATAGGTTGGCAGACTCATTGGGCGAGGCCTGATGTCCCCATACAGCTTGTTCCAGTCCATCGTTAGACCCTGTACCCACAGCTCTGCAATTTTTTCTAATTTTCTCTTCTTGATCCAAGTTTCAAGCAAGGATCTGGCATCTTCATCTGCCTCAAAGAGTACGATCCCGTCCTTGTTCTTTTTCACCTGACCCGTCAGGACTCCAGCTGGCAGATGATGATGAATCAATCCATCCAGCGCTTTTAGCACATTCTCTTTTGAACCTGCCACAAAAGCCAGACGGTGGTTCATCGGCTCACGGCTTACTTGCAGCGTATACCCCATATCTGTCAGGCTAAGATTTGGCTGAGATGCAATAAAGTTTCTTAAATTTTCGGCATAGGTTACTAATTGCTTCTCATTTTTGGCAGACAATACGAAAAGAACGGGACTATTTGATTCGTCGTCTGCTGGTGAAATTGCAACCTCTGGACGATACTCTTCAATAATAAGATGGGCATTGGTACCACTAAAACCAAAAGAGCTCACAGCGGCACGCCTTTTGCTCCCATTAGAAGGTTCCCAGTCCTTCAATTGTGTATTTACATAAAATGGAGAATCATCAAAATCAAAATGCTCATTCGGGTTCTTGAAATTCAATGTCGGTACCAGCTTCTTATACTTCATGCATAACAACACTTTTTGCATGCTTGCTACGCCTGCTGCTGCCGAAGTATGCCCGATATTGCTCTTTACCGAGCCTATGGCGCAGAAGTTTTTCTGATCTGTTTGTTCTTTAAAAGCTGTGGATAAAGCCTCTAATTCAATAGGATCGCCCAGCTTGGTGCCTGTCCCATGCATTTCAACATAGCTAATGCTTTCGGGCTCAATCTGATACTTATTGTATATCTCCTGCTCAAGCTCCATTTGGCTGTTCGCGCTTGGAGCAGTAATTCCATTGGTTTTTCCATCCTGGTTGATCCCAGTTCCGATAATAACTCCGTATATGTGATCCCGGTCAGCTTCCGCATCCTTTAGCCGCTTCAGAACCAGCACCCCTGCTCCTTCGCCTGGAACAAAGCCGTTGGCACTATTGTCAAATGTCTTACACTGACCATCTGGTGACAACATTCCGGATGCAGACATACCTACATAGGATTCAGGAGTCAGGTACAACGACACACCACCGACTAACGCCATTTCAATCTCTTTATTTGATAAAGCCTGGCAAGCAAGGTGAGTCGCTACCAACGATGAGGAGCATGCCGTGTCCACAGATATGGCAGGTCCTTTCAGATTAAGGAAATAGGAAATACGAGCCGCTGCAATAGCGTTGCTGTTCCCGGTAGTATTGCTGAATTGTGCTTTATGCTTGTAGCGCATCATACTATACTCATTATTTAAAATGCCAAGATAAACCCCGCATTTTTTATTTGCCAACTGCGAGCCGCTATAACCTGCATCCTCAAAGGCTTTATAGGCCTCCTGCAAAAAGATGCGTTGCTGCGGGTCCATGCCTTCCGCCTCGGTAGGCGATATATTAAAAAATAACGGGTCAAAATATTCTATGTCCTTCAAGACACCCAGCCACTTGCAATTTATCTTCCCCTCTTGCGCCGGACGCGGATCATACAAAGGATCTACGTCCCAACGGTCCTTTGGAATTTCAACAATGGAGTTTTGGCCTTGAGCGAGATTTTCCCAATATTGCTGTACATCTTCAGCACCAGGATATCTTCCCGAAATCCCGACAATTGCAATTGCCTCTTGATTTTCCGAAGTCACGGGCAATGATTTCTCTTCTGCTTCTGCCCGGCGCAATGACACCATTTTCGCCTTGGGCAACTGCGCTGGAGAACATTGGATCGTGTCTGTTCGTGGTAAATGGACTTCTGCTATAGGTTTGTCCGTGTCTGAGACTGTGTCCAAGGGCTGCTGTACTAAACTTCTCTTGCCCCCATGTTTATTGATTTCTTGTGCCAAAAACTCGGTAAATTGCAGAATAGTCGGATAGTCGTAGACTTTGGTAGCTGCAATAGATGTGCCGTAGCGCTTATTCAGGTTTCGAATCCATTCTACGCCTATAATGGAATCCAATCCGATATCTATAAAGTTTCTATCTGCCTCAATCTCGTTTCGTTCCATGTACAAGGCTTCGGCCAGACTGGTCGTCAGTTCTTCCCGTAATTGCTCTGTAGAGACACCAGACGGAATCGTGCCGGATTGTGGCTGCTTCTTTTCAGCCGATATCGGCATCAACTGAATCTGAAGTGAGGCCTCTGCCTGCTTATCCGATTCCAATGATACGAGCAGCGGTGAATGCTTTGCAGTCGCCTGATCCGTAATAGACACAGTAGAAGACGGCACGCTTATCTCGGTCACACGATTGCCCAATTCCTTTTCTAAAAATCTACTGAACTCCCGTATGGTTGGATAATCGTAGACTTTTGTCGCTGTTATAGATGTGTAGTAGTGTTTATTAATGTTTCGAATCCACTCTACGCCTATAATGGAATCCAATCCAAGATCAACAAAGTTTTTATCCTCATCGATCTCGTCCCGATCTATATATAAAGCTTGCGCCAGACTTGTTGCCAGCTCCTCCTGCAATATTTCTGACGATACAGATAGGACAGGAGCAGTTATCACCTGTTCTTTCTTCTTTTTGTCATTCTTTGCAGCACGCATTCTCCCTTCCGAAGAAGTTAAAATAATCGGTGTCCCCTGGTGGGTGGCAGACTTACTAAGTTGCGGCTGACTGTCCGTTAAATTCCGTAAGGAAATCCCATTTGGTTTTTCAGACTGAACATGAACTACTTTTTCCTGAGACTCCATTGGAATTCTTTCCACAGATGGGATCGTAATATCCGTGATCCAATACCGCTCCTTTGCAAAAGGATAGGCTGGCAGGCTTATTCTCTGCGGCTTGGCATCTCCATAAAGCATGCTCCAATTCATCGCCAGTCCCTTCACCCAAAGATCCACAATCTTCGCATATTTCCGTTTCCCGATC
>NZ_JCAJRU010000130.1:0-14541 GCF_059447605.1 Paenibacillus sp. N119s
AGACGTATTCCCCTGGTCTGTACCGTTCTGACCGTCTATATTCTCACCATTATCCGGTAGTGTTCCGTCCTGATTAGGATCGTTTCCTGTCTGTGGATCTACCGGAGTCGTCTCTGCCGGAATTTCTACACTAATTGTATTGGAAGCTGCAGATTCTTTACCATCTGCTCCATAAGCTACGACATAGTATTGATACGTTTTTCCAGCTACGGGAGACGTATCTTCCCCACTCGTGCCTCTCATTGCCTCCATAATCGTCCTAAAGCTTCCTTCAGAAGACTCTTTACGATAAACGCGGTATTGTACATTATCTCCCTCGGCTGCATTCCAGGATAACGATACGATTTGGGTATCCTGACTATAAGACCCGCTCAGTCCACTTGGAGCAGTGGCCTGAACCGTCTCAACTGGCTTCTCCTCAACCGGTGGTTCATATCCCTTCGGCTCGCTAAATTGCGTTACCGGGTGCCCCTTGAGAGCTTCACCCATGACTCTTCCGAAAAAGGCTGCCGACTGTCCGCTGTAGTTTCTCAACATATGCCTGCTGTCCGGCTTGTCATACCCCATCCATACCGCTCCGGTATATTCTGGCGTATATCCAACAAACCAAATGTCACGGTTGCCACTGTTGCCGCTGATTCCGCTTTGGGTCGTACCCGTTTTACCCGCTACAGGCCAGTCAATACGTGCTTTGCGACCTGTACCGCTATTGACTACATTTTGCATCATCTGTGTCATTTCATAGGCCGTTTTTTCACTCATAACTGATTTGGATTCCTCATTATGAGTATAAACCACTTGATCATCACTATTGTTAATTTGCTTGATGGAGTAAGCTTTTTGGAATTGTCCTTTATTGGCAAAAGCGCTATAGGCCTGAGCCATTTCAAGGGTATTAGTTCCTCTGCTCAATCCCCCCAAGGCGATAGCAAGCGAGTGATCATTTTTGTCCATCGGTATGCCCAGGTTTTCCGCAAATTGAACTCCTTTTTCCACACCAATTTGGTTCAACAACCATACAGGTGGTATATTTTCAGACTTCGTAATGGCATCGATCATGCTGATGGACGAAGAGTACCCATGCAAGTTTTTCGGACTGTATCCGTTAAAGCTCTGACGTTCGTTACTCAAAGGAGTATCTATCGTAAATTTACCGGATTCCAGAGCTGGTGCATAGGCTACAATCGGCTTAAAGGCCGAACCTGGCTGTCTGCGGCTCTGTGTCGCACGATTGAAAGTTCCCTTTTTGTAGTCCCGTCCAGGTGCCATCGCAGCAATCCCGCCTGTTTGGTTGTTAATGATAACCATCGAGGCTTGGACAGGCTGATCGTCAGGACTTTTCTCGAACATGTCATCATCTGCCATCGCTTGATCCAGCGCATTTTGAGCCTGAGCATCCATTGTCGTATGAATTTTATAACCGCCAATAATCAGGTCATTGCCGCTGACTCCTGGCAGTGCATCCTCTGCCTCATCCATAACATATTCTATGAAATTTTGATATTTTTGCACTTTTTCTGGTTGTTTGTAATCATAATTTACTGCCCTGGCCTCTTCCATCTCCTGTTTTCCAATCATCCCCTGCTCAAACATCAGCTGGAGAACCACAGCACGCCGGGCCTTTGAATTTTCCGGGTTACTGATCGGATTATACTTGGATGGCCCTTTCGGGATAGCTGCCAGTGTAGCAATTTGCCACAATTTTAATTGTTTTAAGTCTGACACGCCAAAATAGCCTTCCGACGCTGCCTTAATACCGGAATACGAGCGTCCAAACCAAATCCGATTCAGATATAGCGTAATAATTTGATCTTTATTCAAATTTCGCTCCAGCGCCATTGCGATGGATACCTCTGTCGCTTTACGGAAAAAGGTTTTGTCACGTGTCAAAAATAAGTTTTTGGCCAGCTGCTGCGTCAGCGTACTGCCGCCTTCCACAGCCGAGCGGGCTATGACGTCCTTTACAGCCGCCCGACCGATAGACCAAATATCGACACCCTGATGCTCATAAAAACGTTTATCTTCTGTTGCGACAAAAGCTTTTTTAAGCAAATCTGGTATTTCTTCACTTTTCACAGGATCACTTTTCTGCACAGACAGCTCACCCATGAGCACACCGTTGCGGTCATAAACCTTTGATGTCTCGTTCACTGTAATTTTGTCCTTGTTGGCTTTGTAGATTTTTTCGCCATTAACCATGACAAATAAATAGCCGCCAAGTGCGCAAAATATGGCTAATGCTGCTGTAATAAACAGCGTCCAGCCCACTCGCTTACCTGTTATTTTCTTTTTCTTGCCCTTCGGCTTCTCTTTAGATGTGTTTCTATTGCGATTGCCGGATCTGGACAATGAATCGTTTGGCATTCCCCTGACTCCCTTTCGCGAATAATCATAATGTCACCGAGCATAGGCTTAAAGCTGGCTGTCGGTACATGAAAGTAAACGGAATGAAAAGAACAACCCTGATCAGGTTGCTCCCGGTCACATTCCTATACAGTTAGACGAGACGGACGCCTGAAAAGTTTCATCATCTGGGCGGCCGTCGCGCCGTAATCAGTTATCGCTAGCGTTATCTTGTTGTACAAGCGACACATTGCGCTGCGGTGTAAAGGTGGAGATGGCATGCTTGTAGATCAGTTGCTGCTTCCCATCCGAATCGATAACAATTGTAAAATTGTCAAACGCCTTAATCGTTCCTCGCACCTGGAATCCATTGATGAGGTATACCGTTACAGGTATAGAATCCTTGCGCAATTGGTTCAGAAACGTATCTTGGATATTAATAGACTTGTTCATTTTAGCCGTACCCCCAATAATCATTTGGATTGTTTTGAAGTATATTCAAGGTCTGTCCGGAACTTTCCTGCTATAATTTCGTGTATTCGGGCAGCATGAGCAGAAAAATTTTCGAAATCAGTGACATCTACCCACTGGATATCCTTCATATGGCGAAACCACGAGAGCTGCCGCTTCGCAAAATGACGCGTATCCCGTTTTAGCCAAGTCACCGCCTCCTCCAAAGACACCTCTCCCCGCAGGTAGGAGGATATCTCTTTATAGCCTAGACCTTGCATGGAGATGGCATCGCTTCGCACTCCCCGTTCCATTAAGGAGGTTACCTCAGCAACAAGCCCTTGATCGAGCATCCCGTCAATTCGGTCTTCAATACGTTTATATAGCATTTGCCTATCCATTGTCAAACCCACGATGCAGAGTTGGTAGGGTGATTCCTTTTTTTGATTGGCAAGTTGAGAGCTAAGTGTTGTTCCGCTAACATGGTAAATCTCCAGCGCTCTCACGACTCGACGACGATCATTAGGATGCAAACGAAGTGCACTTTCGGGATCAACTGCCTGTAGTCGCGCATGAAGTGCGTCAGCTCCAAACTGATCGGCATAGTCAAGTTGTTCCTGGCGAAAAGCTTCATCAGCTCCTACCTCGGAAAACTTATATTCATAGCACACGGATTCTACATATAAACCCGTTCCACCTACGATAAAAGGCAGCTTTCCTCTAGATTGAATATCAGGTATGAGACGACGACAGTCTTCCTGAAATTGGGCTACTGAATATGGGTATTCAGGCTCATGAATATCAATTAAATGGTGCTTAATTCCTTTCATTTCCTGCTCGGAAATTTTGGCAGTTCCAATGTCCATGTGGCGGTATACCTGCATGGAATCCCCGGAAATAATTTCCGCGTCAAAATGTCGAGCCATCTCGATGCTTAGTTTCGTCTTGCCAACCGCAGTCGGGCCCACAAGAACAAGTAGTTTAGGCTTAGATGCCACTGTCAATATCTATCACTCCGTACACTGTTTTCGTTGTGCCTCGTTGTTCCGCACGGAAGCCGAGACGGGCAAACTCACCGCTACCCCTTTTTTCTTTTAATACAATTGTTTTTCGTGCAACCCTTTTCGCTTGTAAAATACTCTCTTCCTCCAACGCATCTGGATTAGCCAAACCTCTTAAGGGACCGATTGCACTGGAATCGAGCAACGGATCACGGAACATCGGATCAAAATAAATAATATCTACACTGCGGTTCGGCAAGCTGCGCAAATGGTCCAGATGATGACCAAAATGAACGTCAATGTTGGAAAAAGCGTTATCTACTTCAGCGTTACCGGAACGATAATGCCTCATTCCATCCTTGATTAGTGCATAGACGGGGAATGAACTCTCCACAGCTGTAACTTGTCCAGAGCTTCCCGTTCCAATGGAAAATAAAAGAGAATCCGTACCGAGTCCTGCGGTGCAGTCCAGCACGGTATCCCCTGGGACAAGTCGGGCAGCCGTCAACATGGGATCTGGCTCGCCCTTTAACACCCTTTTGGCTCGAATAAAGCCCATGCTTGGATGAAAAACCATCGGTGCTTGTTCCAGACCAATCAGTCTCACTCCGTTCTGCACCAGCACCAGAGCCTGACGGACTTTGTGAGCCGCGATTAGCTTAGCTACGGATATGCCACGACGTGGGGCGTAAAGCACCCCAAGCTCGGCTGCAAGCAGCTTCGCACGCTCCACCACCTCGGCCGAGGGAGAGTCTCCTGTCGTGACCAGTAATTCAGCTTGCTTCTCATGAAGCACCATCTGCTTGTCTTCTTTACGGTTTTCCCAATCCTGCAACATATTTATACTCCCTTACATTACTCTTTTAAACAGTTTCTCCAAATCATATGTGGAAAAGGAAACAACGATGGGCCGCCCGTGGGGGCAGGTATAGGGCTGTTTACAGGCTGCCAAACGCTCTAGCAGCACGGCAGCCTGTCGTTCAGTCAGCTTCTGATTGGCTTTAATCGAAGCCCGGCAGGAGCACATAATTGAGGCTGCTTCCCGCAGTTTAGCCAGATCAATAGCTTTTTCCTCCAGTACCCATCCGGCCATTTCTTCAATGACATCTGCTTCTTCCCCTTTGGGCAGCCAGTACGGATATGAACTGACACGGAAGGTTTGCCCGCCAAAATGCTCCAAGTACACCCCCGCCTGTTCAAACCAGTGCAGCCTTGCTTTCAATTTTTCTGTCTCGGAAGGCGTAAATTCCAATGTAATTGGCAGTAGTAACTCCTGTGATACTGATTCAGGATTACCAAATTTTTCGTAATAAAATTCGTAATTGACCCGCTCATGCGCGGCATGCTGATCAATTAAATACAAGCCCTGGTCGTTCTGCGCAATCAGATAGGTCCCATGGTGCTGACCGATTAAACTCAGTTCAGGAAACGTGGGCAACTCGGGGGCTGCTCCCGACAATGCTGTCAACTGCTCTGTATTTGGATGCTCCTGGCCCGGTTCCTGATTCGTGAAATTAGTAGTGTTGTCTGCAATTGGTGAATTAGAAGAACGGTAAGCAGCAGTAGCAGTCGTTTCCTGTATCCCTTGGCTGTACAAAGAAGAGGCACCTTTCTCTGCATGATCTCCTGTGGACGTCCGTGTAGTCGTACCATCAGGAAGTGACACGCCTTCTCTAACATCACTTCCATTGTTGTCTTCCACAAAATCTGCATCAAGTTCATCATCACTGATACTTGGATTAGTGAATTGGTTTGCTTGTCCAATGACTGAATGGCTCTCTTTATTCGGATGTTGCTTACGCTCCTCAATAATCCTCTTACTTTCTTCCTCATTGCTCAAGTGATTAGGTTGAGGCGATTTTTGAACCTGCTGCGAAGCCATAGAAAGAGGTTGTGTTCTATTATGACTATCATTTGCAGAAGTATCTACTTCCGCACCGCTTCCTTTTGAGAAGTGAAACTGCTCCTGCACAAAGGAGCCGCTATCCTTGCCGCCAATTTCGCGCTTAACTGCCTTCGGAATCAGCACTTGCTGCCCTAGCACAGCTTTTACCGAATCTTCAACCAGTTGAAACAGTTCAGCTTCTTTGCTGAACCTCACCTCCAGCTTGGCTGGATGAACGTTAACATCTACCAAAGAAGGATGCATGTCCAGTTGGATCACAGCCAGCGGATAACGATTAATTGGCAACAAAGTGTGATACGCCTTGAGCAGTGCCTGATTAAGCCCAAAGCTTCGGACAAATCGTCCATTCACTACCGTCGAGATTGCATTTCGATTCGACCTGGTCCACTCTGGACGGCTGACATAACCGCTAATGCGGTAATCAAGGCTCTCTCCTTCCAGCACCAACATCGATTTTGCCGCAGAAGTTCCATAAATAGCAGCGATCACCTGGAGCAAATCACCATTTCCCAGCGTTTGCAGCAATGTATTGCCATTATGCCGCAATGTGAAGGCCACTTCCGGGTGCGAGAGTGCCATCCGGTATAAAACATCTGAAATGTGTCCCAACTCCGTCTGGATCGTTTTCATATATTTTAGCCGTGCAGGTGTATTATAAAACAGATCACGTACGGTAAAATCCGTCCCCTGCCTACCAGCAGCATCCTCGTGAAGCACCAGTTTACCGCCCTCAATCACCAATTTACGGGCACGGCCGTCATCTCCAGCCGCTGTGAGCAGCTCTACTTTTGATACAGCCGCTATACTTGGCAATGCCTCTCCCCGGAAGCCGAGACTTGTGATTTGGAACAGGTCACGGCCATGTCCGATTTTGCTTGTTGCATGCCGATAAAATGCCGTTTCTACGTCTTCAGGCTCAATCCCACTGCCATTATCCGTCACCCGAATACTTTGCAGGCCGCCTTCTTCTACCCATACGTCCACCCGTGTACTGCCAGCATCAATCGCATTTTCCACCAGTTCCTTTACGACAGAGGCTGGACGTTCCACGACCTCACCGGCAGCAATCTGGTTGGCAATATGCTCATCCAACACTCGAATTTTAGACATCCTGTTGACCTCCTCCTGACTTTAAAGTGTGATGAAAAATAAGCAAAAAAATAATTTAGTATATTTTAATTACAGACCATTGGCCTTGTTTTTTAATTCATTTAACAGCTGCATTGCCTGTAAGGGCGTCATGTTCATGACATCGGCATTTTTCACCTTCCGTAAAATTTGGCGCACGATCGGATTAGCTTCTGCCAGCTCTGGGTGTGGCTTGGAGAGAGCAATATCCTGCTCTCCGAAAATAGACAGCTGTACCACTTCAGATGCTGCTTGCTCCAGCTTGCTTGAGTCTTCCACACTCTGTAGCGTGTCTTCCTTGACCAAGGTGGCTTGCTGTGATCCAGACTGGGCCTTTGATGCAGTTTCTATATTTGCTGGCAATGCATGGTCTGCATGTTTGGCTGTCATTGGAGAAATCTCTTTTGTCCCTGAAACGAAACGGACATCTGTCCCTTCCTTCGCTCCTCCTGCTGTCTCAGTGCCTGCCGTTACTTGTGCCGCCGCCTGCTCAAACCCATACAACAGACCATTCGCCCGCTCAATAATGTTATTAGGCAAACCTGCAAGCCGGGCACAATAGATGCCATAGCTGCTACTAGCTGCACCCGGTATGAGCTTGCGCAGGAAATTCACCTTATCGCCGCTTTCCTGCACAGCCATAGAGTAATTTCGCAGTGAAGGCAAACCTTGCTCCAAATGGGCCAGCTCATGGAAATGGGTAGATACGAGCGCCTTACAGCCAATTGTATCATGCACAAATTCGATAACCGCTTGTGCAATGGCCATTCCTTCACTGGTAGACGTACCTCGTCCCAGCTCATCAATAATAATCAAACTGCGCGGAGTTGCCTTGTCTGTCATGACTTGAATATCTGCCATTTCGACCATAAATGTACTCTGCCCGCCGATGAGATCATCCGCAGCGCCAATCCGTGTGAAAATGCGGTCCAGCATCGGCACTTTAGCACGTGCAGCCGGGACAAAACAGCCAATTTGAGCCATAATTGCAATGAGTGCAACCTGACGCATATACGTACTTTTCCCAGCCATATTCGGGCCAGTGATGAGCAGAATATGCGCATCGGCTTCCTCCAACACTGTGTTGTTGGCGATAAAGCCGCCATCTTTCATAACAGCTTCCACAACAGGGTGCCGCCCTTGTTTCACCACAAAGTCATATCCTGTTGTCAGCTCAGGTTTTACAAACCCTCGTTCCGCGCTAACCGTCGCCAGCGACTGATACACGTCAATTTCAGCAACTTGCTCTGCCAGCTTTTGCAGGCGAGGAATTTCAGCGTTCAGTTTACTGCGAAGCTCGGAGAAAAGCGTGTACTCCAGATCAACCATTTTATCCTCAGCTTCCAGAATTAGCGATTCCTTTTCCTTCAATTCTGGTGTGATATACCGTTCAGCATTCGCCAACGTCTGTTTGCGTTCATATCGACCTTCCGGTAATGAAGCCAAATTGGATTTGGTCACCTCAATGTAGTAACCAAATACTTTGTTGTATCCGATCTTGAGCGACCGAATGCCGGTTGCCACACGCTCCTTGGCCTCCAGCTCAGCGATCCAACGTTTACCGTTCACACTCGCCTCACGCAGTTCGTCCAGATGCTGATGATAGCCTTCCTTAATAAGTCCTCCATCTCTTACAGAAATCGGAGGTTCATCGGCGACTGCTTCTTCAATCAATGTACACAGGTCTGTACAGCTGTCCAATGTTTGGGCAATCCGTCTCAGTGTGTTCGACGGAGAATCAGCGCACAGCTCGCGTAAAGACGGAATTTGGGCCAGAGACAGCTTGAGGGCGATCAAATCGCGTGCATTAGCACTACCAAAAGCGATCCGTCCTACCAAACGCTCCAGGTCGTAAATCTCTTTAAGCTGAGCACGTACGTCCTCACGGAAAATAAACTGGTGGTATAGCTTGTCTACTGCTTCTAACCGCTCCTCAATTAAATTGTTGTTCAACAGCGGCTTGTCGATCCAACGCCGCAACAAACGTGCGCCCATGGATGTCTCTGTCCGATCCAGCAACCACAGCAGCGAGCCTTTTTTGGAGCGTTCACGTACCGTCTCCACCAGTTCCAGATTCCGGCGGGTAAATGGATCCAGAATCATAAAATGATTGGGCTCATAGACTGAAATTTGGGTCAGTTGGCCTAGCGATCTTTTTTGCGTTTCATTTAAATAGGAAATCAAGCGCGATACGCACCGTCTGCGTTCCTCCGTAAGCCTTGCCCACGTGGCTTCACCGAATTGATCCCGTACCAGATCATCCTTCGATTTGTCCCAGGCCGTATATACAACACGCCGTCCAACGGGAGACATACGGGAGGTCACGAAATCGAGCAAATGGGCATCCCCCAACATTTCGGACGGCTCATAAATGTTAATTTCATCTAATAGCCATTCTTTCGAATCAGGTACGGAAGTCACATAGAGTTCACCTGTCGACAAGTCACACGCCGCCAGTGCCAGCATCCCATCCGTCTCTGTGACACATACCATGTAGTTGTTGGATTTGTCACCCAGCACCTTGCCTTCCATTACCGTACCCGGGGTCACAACACGGACAATATCCCGTCGCACCATCCCCTTGGTGGCAGAGGGCTCCTCCATTTGCTCACAGATGGCCACCTTATAACCCTTCTCAATGAGGCGTTGTATGTAATTTTCTGCTGAATGATAAGGCACGCCGCACATCGGAATTTTCTCCGCGACGCCACCCTCGCGACCAGTCAGTGTAATTTCCAGCTCCTTGGATGCAAGAATCGCATCATCAAAAAACATCTCGTAAAAATCGCCAAGACGAAAAAACAGAAATGCATCTTTAGCCTGCTCTTTTATGGATAAATATTGCTCAATCATCGGTGTATATTTAGACATACCTTTTCCTAACCCCCACACTTTGTTCCGTTTAAACTCACAATTACCTTTCATTATATCAAAAATGACAGTCGATAACATGAAACCATCTCGGGTGTTGACACTTGATTTTACGAAAGCTTCCAGTATCGGCGCAAATCCCGTGTTTCATCCCATTGTTTTCCTTTGCGAAGGCTGTCTAGCAACGGCGCTATATAAGCTTCATATTGAGAGTAGATCTCTAGTGAAACCAAATCTAAAATAAGTGGTTCCATATACTCTCTGAGCACCATCTGGTTTCCTTCATAAAAGGCTCTGTGAGCCTCTTCCGCCTCCAGTGGCCTACGCTGCAAACGTGAGTATTGGGAAGCGATTAGAAACGCCATTCCTATCACACCCTTTGCCAACTGTGGTGAGATTAGAAAGCTGGGCAGGGTACGATATTCAAAGCCTCCGTACGACTGACGGCGAAAATCGCCCAAATTGCCATAACGCGGTCTGCGCCGAGCCGCGCGCTTGTCTTCCAGTAGCGCCAGAGGCAGCGCCAAATAGTTATCTAATGCCCTAAGTAAGGCACCATTTAGCGGAACCCCGCTGAAATGCAGATGTCCGCCCAGGGGAAAACCCGGTTGCGGCATTCCGCCCGCCTGCCAGATGAGCGTGTGGTCATCTATCCGCCGAGCTGCTATCGCAAAAGCTTGGCGCAGGTGCCTTAGCAGACGGGCCGGATCTTCACTTGGTGCAGGACGAAGCTCAGCAACTGGATACAGCGTTCGTCCTCGGCGAGTAACGGCATCGCAGCCAGCTACGCCTAATCGGTCCAAATATCGAGAAGCCGGAACAATCCTACCCTCCGGCATACGAACCAGCACAAATTCAGGGTCCATTCCGATTAATAGTCGATTTCTCCCTTGTTCTGCTGAAAAAACTTCCCCCTCTACTTCCTCTTCACGAGCGGCAACTTCGTATAGCGTGGCCAAACGTCTATCATTTAGCCATGGCTGGGCCAAGACTTGACGAACCTGACAATTACGCTCTCCCAGCGGCGCGAGCACTACTTCACCACTATCCAAACCAAGTGTATATAGCGCTCGTACAGCCAGCCGCTCCATCCGGACATAGAGCGGTGATTGATGATCTAGTACAGACAGATCATATGCACTAACTTGGGCAGAACCTTCGAGGGCACGTCTACGGATTTCCAGCACCCGCAGTTGATGGATTTGCACCGCGTAGCCGATCGCAAAATCTGCAGTCCCACCATCCAGCCAACGAACCGATATACCTGAGCGTTCCAGTCTGCGCATTTTTCCATCATCCGTCATCTGCCTGAAGCGTCTGAGCGCCTGTCCCGGCTGCCGCATCATACTCCCCCTTACCGATCTATGTACGGATAAAAACGATCCAACACAACAAAAAAGGAGGGCCTTTGCCCCCTGCGCAATATCAGCCGGCGCAAAGAGTAAAGTGGCCCTCTTTTTGGTCACTCCTGTCAGAGCTCGTCGTCAATGAGGTCGGGGTCGAGCTCCTCATAGTCCCCCTCTTCCGCTCCAAAATCAAAGTCCTTGTCAAAATCTTCACTGCTGCCATTCGGAAATACCTCTACAACAATCTTCGTTTCCGCCACCAGCTCCACCGCAAATTCCCGCTCGACCCGGATCATTACGCTGCCACCTCCAGAAGACACACTGGCCTCGACGCAGCTTGGCTCCTGTGTAGCTTCGGCAGATACTTCCACTGTAGACGCCCGGTGCTTCGGATCAAGATACGAGAGCGGCACATTTTCTACGTACGACACCGTTTCCTTAGCCACATCGGTCTGCGAGTTTTTATCGTATGAGTACCAAATATTGATATCATACGTCCCGATGACCTCAATGCCGTCCCCAGCCGCCACTGCTTCATACTGGTGATTAATAATCCACGCCCCCAAAATACTGGTCGGATTATTCGGCGGAGTTACGGTATGGGTTACGGTAGAGAATCTGCGACCTTTACCACAGATCGCTTTGGTAATAATCTCTCTACGATTTTTATGACTTAATGCCATTCTTGAACCTCCTCCATACAATCAATCATTCCATACATATGTATGCAGGTTGTGGGCGAATGTTGAGTGAATAGGCGAAAAGGAAAAAATATTTTGTATAAGCATATGCCGCAATGGCTTGAACTCATGCACGCCAATGTGTTACATGCTGCTCAACGATCTGTAAAAATTCGCTGAGAGCTGGCGATTTCCACTTTTTTGTGTGATAAGCGACCTGAGTAGCCACCTGCTGTTCACTGTCATCCCAGGCTAGGCGCGCCATTTTCCCTTCTCGCAGTTCATTTTGTACCGTAACTAGCGGAAGCAGCGCAATTCCCAGTCCAGCCATGACACATTGCTTGATAGCTTCAATGCTCCAAAATTCCAGACTAGGATCTGCGAAAATACCATGTTTGTTCAAATACTGCTCAAAAAGGATACGGTACGTACAGCCAGCCTCCGTATGCAAAATGGTTTCGTCCTTCAAGTCGGCAGGCTCTACCTGTGTATAGGCAACCAGCGAATGCTTCAGTGGGGCAACGAGCGCCATTGGTTCATGAATAAGCGTGGTGATAATCAGTTCCCTATCCTCCGTCTCAGGCTGAAGCAAAAAAGCCAAATCCAGTTCACCAGTACGAATCAAATCGCGTAATTCCCAGCATTCACCGGGTTTAAGGATAATTTTGACCTTTGGGTAGCGCTCCCTGTACTCACGGATCAAACCCGGCAGACGAAAAGCAGCCAGTGACTCTGGCGCTCCTATTTTTAGCGTCCCTGCTAATTCGGTTTCTGAACGAAGCGCATCCTTAGCCATAGCATGCATCTTGGAAATTTCCTGCGCATAGGGCAGCAGACGCCGTCCGGCATCAGTCAGCATAATTTTCTTGCCAATGCGATCAAACAGCGGCGTACCCAATTCTGTCTCCAGGGTTTGAATTTGAGCAGTGATACTCGACTGTGCATAATCCAGTATACGCGCTGCTCGCGTGAAACTGCCTGCCTCAACCACATTTAAAAAGGTAAACAAATGCCGCGACTCCATAATCTGCTCCTTCGATCGTTTTTTCCGATGCAAGTAATCGTTATATTCCGTTTTTCCGATAGATTGATTATCTGATAAGCTGGAGAAAATAACAAGAGAAAGAAGGCTTTACTGCATGACGAATGAAAATAAACTTCAGTCCACTATTGGTCTTCCACAGGCCATTGCGCTCTATATCGGAGCTGTCCTGGGTTCGGGGATACTGATTGTGCCTGGCCTTGCTGCCCAAATGACAGGACCAGCATCATTGCTGGCATGGGGATTCATGACCCTGCTCATTCTGCCAATGGCGCTTTCCATGGGGCTTCTATCGGCCAAATTCCCGAACGCGGGTGGGGTATCGCATTTTGTAACATTGGCCTTTTCCCCACGTGCCGGTGCTTATATCGGATGGTTTTTTCTCATGTCGGTTCCGATTGGCGCCCCTGTTGCCGCACTTACCGGAGCCGGCTATATGACCGCAGCCATGGGCTGGGGAGAGGAAAGCCGCATCATGTTGGCCGCTGCTATGCTGGCAGTGGGCCTGATCATTAACTGGATTGGCATGAAGGTTGCCGGACGCATTCAGATTGCTGTCGTGATAGCCATCATTGCCGTCCTCGTATTCGCTATTGCCGCAGCACTCCCCCAAATGAAAACTGTTCACTTTACGCCGTTTGTTCCACATGGCTGGCTCGCTGTTGGCCAAGCGGCTGCGATTCTGTTCTGGTGCTTTATCGGTTGGGAGGCCGTGTCCCATATGTCAGAGGAATTTACCAATCCGCAGCGGTCTGCCGTTAGAGGTGTGACCATCGCAGCCGTCATTGTCGGATTGCTTTATTTCCTTACTGCGCTTGCTACAGTGGGCACACAAAGTTACCTTGCAGGGGGTTCGGATGCTTCGCTTATATGGGTAATTAGTCAGGCTATCGGGCCATGGGGTGCGATCATTGCTGGGTTGACGGGTATCTTTATTTGTACCGCTACGATTATTGCTTACGTAGGTGCCGCTTCACGTGTCGCTTATGCTTTATCTCGACAAGGACAGGCTTTTCGCTGGATGGGGATGTTATCCCAACGTTTCCATACACCCATCGGGGGCATTACTTTTCTTAGCATCTGCTTCGTGATCATTATGGCGTTGTACGGTAGTGGCGCTGTTTCACTCACCAACCTGATCCAGTTCCCGAACGCCACGTTCATTCTGACCTATCTAGGTGGTTGTGCAGCAGGGATTAAGCTCTTACGCGGGAGTCGTTGGGGAGTTTTCATTAGCTGGATTTCCTTCATCTCCACGGCAGTTGTCTTTCCTTTTGTCGGGTGGGCTATGCTTTACCCTTGCCTGATCACTGCTGTTTTATGGATTACAGATCGAATTCGGCATAAAAGAGCTTCTACTAATTCAGCTTCTGCTATCACCGAACAAGAAAAGGCTACTGTCCGTCACGGATAGTAGCCACTCAAGGTCTTTACTCTAATTTTTTACTGGAGTAGGGGCCTTGTCCTTTTTAGCGATTTTCAAATACTGGTGAAGCTCATGTGTAAGCTGTAACAATGCCGAACGGATCTCGAATTCCTCCCGTGTGGCAGGAAGCTCCATCGCTTTAAATTCTTCACGGACCTGTTCCAGCAGCTTCTCAGTCTGCCCCGTATAATGTCCTGCCAGTACGTCGTTGCTAAGCTGATCGAACAGTTCGGCCAGAAGCTTGGCCTGCGGCATGTGCTGATACATTTGTGAGATCAACTGCATCATGTTTTGAATCGAATCCAGCTGTTCTTTGCGCATATAAAAATACACATTCCAGCTCTCTTG
>NZ_JCAJRU010000131.1:0-14537 GCF_059447605.1 Paenibacillus sp. N119s
CGGCTGTAATCACGTTGGTGCAAACGGGACTTCAGGAAGCAAAGGTCAAGGCTATTGTGGGTGATAAATCATTGACCAGTGATCAAATTCGTGAGATCAGTACACCTGTAATAGTGGATAGCAGAGAAGTAGACAATCCATCTGAAGTAGGGGGAACTGTAGGGACAAAGGAAAAAGAAACCTCAACGATTAACTATGGTTTGGTGTATGTACTGATGATTTTGTTCTTCACCTCTTCCATGATGACGGGGAATATGATCGCCGCAGAAGTAACATCGGAAAAAAGCTCACGTATTATGGAGATTCTTATCACAAGTGTGTCGCCGTTGACTCAAATGTTTGGGAAGATTATCGGTATCTTCCTAGTGGGTCTGCTGCAAATTGCTGTTTTTGCAGCCGTTGTCTGTGCCAATCTTATGCTGCCACATAATAATGCGATCCTTAGCTCTGCCGGGCTGGATTTGTCGCAACTGAATATCGCGGTGCTAGGATATGGTCTCATTTTTTACATCCTTGGCTACTTTCTATATGCAGTACTGTTCGCCGCGGTGGGCTCCATTGTTAGCCGTACCGAGGAGTTGGGACAGGCCATTATGCCAATTACCGTGCTGTCACTCGCAGCTTTTTACATCGGAATCTTTAATATCGCAGCACCTGATACGATTTTCATTAAGGTGGCCGGATACATTCCGTTCTTTTCTCCGACCGTCATGTTGCTACGCATCGGACTGGAACGGGCGAGCCTGATGGAAATTTGGTTGTCACTTGCCATTCTGTTCGCGTCCATCCTGTTCTTTGGCTGGCTGGCTGCCAAGATTTACCGTACGGGTGTCTTGATGTATGGCAAACGACCTTCATTCAAGGAGCTAAGAAAAGCGATGAAGGCTTATAAGATTTAAGAAATTTGAGAGAACTTTGTGAGTAATCATTATAGTTGAGACAAATATAATTGATAAATGAGATTTTTTTCAATACATGTTTGAGATAGAGTGAGGACCTTGGTTCGTCAGAAACATCGATGAATCAGGGATTTCCTGCTTTATTTAGTGATGAATAATAAAATAGCAAGTTAGTTTAACTCCGAAAATAAGAATGGCGAACAAGCGTTCTTTACATATATTATGCATGCTTATATAATAAAAACGAGACGGAAACGAAGATCTGGTTTGCTTGATAAAACATTGTAGATTCTACTTTAGTGTGAAAATATTATAAATAACTCAATTTTGGAGGAGTCTGTATGCCATATTGTAAAGTCAAGAATGCCAATATATATTACGAGGAAATGGGTACAGGTAAACCGATTATAATGATCCATGGTTTTACACCAGACCATCGGTTAATGAGTGGGTGTATGGAACCGATATTTGAAGATATCCCCGGTTGGCGTCGTATCTATCTTGATTTGCCTGGAATGGGACAAACAAAGGATTACGATCAAATATGTAATTCAGATGATATGCTAGAAGCAGTTATAAATTTCATTGAAACTCTTGTCCCAAATCAAGATTATCTCATAGCAGGCGAATCTTACGGTGGTTATATTACGAGAGGCATAATTAATAGACATAAAGATCGTATTGGTGGAGCCGCACTGATTTGTCCATTAATTATTCCTGAACACAAAAGAAGAATACTTCCCGAGCATTTTGTTGTTCATAGTGATCGCGAGTTTATGGACACCTTAAGTGAAGAGCAAATAAGTGATTTTAGCGCCAATCAAGTCGTTCTCGATGAATATAATTGGAAAAGGTATTCTGAAGAGATCGTGGCAGGTTGTAAGATCGCTGACTACGATTTTCTTAGCAAGATTCAAAGAAACTATGGATTTTCCACCAATATAGATGAATTAGTTTTTGATAAACCAACAGTATTTACTCTTGGGCGACAAGATGCAGTCGTTGGCTACATAGACGCTTTCAGAATTTTAGACAATTATCCTAGAGCAACCTTTGCCGTTCTAGATCGAGCAGGCCATAATCTTCAAATTGAACAGGCTTTATTATTTGAGTCACTTATGCGTGAGTGGCTTGAAAGAGTAACAGAGTTTGGATTTTAGTTGAATACTAATCCATTGAACTCCCTCAATATGATTTAGTTTTCTCAGTCATCAAAGAAATGCTTACCCACTTAACTCAAGCGACTCCATTGCAGCGACTGGGTCGGCCTGAAGATGTAGCTAACGCTGCTCTGTTTTTGGCTTCGGACGAGTCTTCATACATTACGGGATCGGAGCTTGTAATTGACGGTGGTTTTTCTGCCCAATAACATTAGGCTTCACTTTACTGGAAATGGATATCTGGCCAGGTTATTCGGGTTAACTCCTCCGACATTAACCCACCTATCTGGAAAGCTTGTAAAAAAGAATTGGCTGTACGAGTGGCGGATGAGGAGGACCGACGGATTGTGTACCTGCAAATAACTCTGACGCTGGGGCCGAAATGCTAAATAAAGCGCAGGAAGAAGGACGACAGCTTAGAAGAGAACTATTTGAAAACCTAACTAAAGAAGAAAGAGAGTCTTTATTGTCTGTTTATGAAAAACTAAATAAGGTAATGAGTGAGGATTGATACAGGTAATCATAAAGAAGCCGCCATGTTGGCGGCTTCTTTTATTGATCATTGGAATCGCTCCGATTTTAAGAAGCAGAGACCGTACTGCGCTTATTCTTAGCGTTGGCGCGGTCACGGCGACTCAGCAGAAATCCGACCAGGGATGCTGTGGATTGCTGGAAAATCATTGCGAGGACCACAGGCAGCGCTACCGGAGCCGGGAAGTAGGTGATGGCAAGCACGGCCCCGGCGCTAATATTGCGCATGCCGCCATTGAAGACAAGCGCTGTACGGTCTGCATTATTCCAGCGCATCAGCCCTGATATGAGATAACCAATCGCATATCCAGTAGAGGCAAGGATAATGATGGAGAGGCATACGCCGACAAGCTTAAGATTAAAATCGACCAGATAAGGTGCGATGACAGATCCGTTAATCATGACGACAAGAGCCATAGCCAGCTTGGAGAACGGCCCCAGCCGAGGTCCCCACACCTGCGTAATCTTCCCTTTAGTCCATTCGTTCAACACCATGCCGATTAATGAAGGAACGACAATCATCCAGAACAGACTTTTCATCATCGCCCAAGTATCGAGCTGCACATTCGCTCCGATCAGCAGAGACATGATACCAGGTACAGCGAATGGAGCCAGAATGGTATCAATCAGAATGATCGCCAAGGTCAGCGCTGTATTACCTTTGTAGATATTGACCCACACAAAGCTGGAAATGCCGGTAGGGATAGCTGCACCAAGAATCAGCCCAGTAATCGTATGAAGATCATTACTGAAAGCCAGATGCCCAAGCAACATAGCGAGAAGCGGCATGGCGAGGTAAAGAATAAACAGACAGGCGATCAGCGGACCAGGATGCTTGATCACATGGATAAAATCCTTGAACCCCATGCCGATGCTGCCTGCGAAGGTCATGAAGGCAAACAGCCAGGGAGAAAGCCCGGTATATTGGGACAACGGCGTACCGATCAGGACGCCGATGAGGATGCTGATGGGTGTGATTAACGGCATAGCTGCATTTAATTCTTCGATTCAACGTTACGAGCATACAAAACTTCCTTTTTTGACCTTAAGTATAGATCGTGCCCCTTGATCCGTAAATGATCGATGTAGGGGGAGCTCATCTATGGATCAACAGATCAGGTGATTGTAAACTGAGCGTATTCCGAATCACCGTATAACCCAGGAAGTGTAAGTTCAGAGACGCATAGCGGGTACTTTTAGTAGATACCCGCTTTTTTCGATGTTTCTTTGATCCCGTTGGCTCCCTCTACCACGGTGCGACCCCAGTCGGTCAGATTGCCGTTAGGTCCTGTCACAAGATCAAGATAAGAAAGGTTGGAGCTATTGCCATACCAGGACCAGGCTAACCAGCCTACGCCTTTAGATTGGCCGTATCTCATGATTTCTGTCTCGTCGACGTCTGCTCCCTGATGGTAACCGCCAAATTCACCAATTATCAGAGGAAGTCCTTGATTCAGAACGTTATCAATATTGGTTCGAACCGTTTGAACATCTTTACCAGCGAACTCATACATATGGATGGAGAATACCGTATTCTTCAAAGCATCAGCTGCAAATACAGATTTACCGAAGTCATTGATAGATTGAGGATATTGTCCCCAGCCCGCACAATCGACGATGAGCGTATTTTTGATACCTGCGTTTCTCAGCTTGGGAATCGCTTGCTTATACCCATCTGCCCAACCGCCTCCGTTCCAAGAGCCATACCATTCGTTTGCAATGTTCACGATAACCCGATCTTCCTTGCCGATCAGGGCATCTTTTATACTAATCCAGTAATTCACAGCCGCATCCAAAGACGCATAGTCGTCTTTACCTGTAGCGTCATGAACCTCAAGCACAGGGATCATTTTATAACTTGTGACTAGGGAGATAATATTTTTTACGGAGTTTATGTCATCTTTGGTGTATTGGGTTCCGTTGGAAAGGACAATCCGAACTGTATTAGCACCTGTCTTGGCAATAGCCGGGATGGCAGTATTAAGATCGTTTTTGTACCAAGTGTGAGCATGATTGACGCCTCTCATAACAAACGGTTTGCCTGTAGAATCGTATAATTTGGTACCGCTTACATAAAATCCTGAAGCAGCTTGCGCCTTGGAGATGAATCCCCCCAAACCAATCATGATAAGCAGACCAGCGAGTCCAGACAATAAAGCTTTTCTTAACAATGCTTCCACTTTTATTCCTCCCTAAAATATATTATTCAACTTTCTGCTAGATAGAGGTTGAGTAGGTATGCAAGTATGTAAATAGCAGTAAGTTAAACACATGATGAAGCGCTTTCATGTTTGTTGATGGTTATTTTTTTGTTATTCTATCATTTGCGATTATGTTATTCAATTGATTTTTTTTAATTTATTTTTGTTTTTGGAGTGTTCCTGTATGAATTTCTTATTTGAGTGGAGTTTTTAAAGGTTTTATTATGATTATCCTGTCTAGTATGATCTATTTACTTGATTTATTTGTTAGTATATTAGTTATGTTTCACAAAATAAATAATAACTAATTTATTTATATTATATTTTTTTTATATAAAAACCTAACAATATGTTTGGTTGGTTATCGGAAGTTATGTCAGGTATCGATGGTATAGTCCATGCCCAGCTTCACCCTGGTATTAAATTGTTGTATGATATTCTCGTAATACTTTTAACAGAATGGATAGGAGCAGATGATGAGAAAACCAATCATAGCAGTCGATATGGACGATACGATCTGTCATCTCGTCAAACGGGCTATATACCATAACAATAGTGAATTCCCCACTCATCCGCTTCGTTATGAAGACATGTTAGATTGGAATACCGATCATCTACGTCATCCCAAAAGCACACATGATGTATTTTATGGACGACCGGGTTTGTTTGAGGAACTTGAACTGTATGACGAGTATGTCGTAGAAGAAATGGAGAAGCTTTGCAATGCTTTTGATGTCATTATTGTGACAGCAGCAGAACCGAAAACCGTCGTGGAGAAATGGAATTGGCTTCAAAGGCATATGCCATTCATTCCGATCGAGAACTTTTTCCCTTGTAAACGAAAGAATCTGATTAACTATGATCTCCTGATTGATGATGGTCCCCATAATCTAGTGCCTGCACTGGAGGAGGGGAAGAAGGTGCTTTGCATTCCTCATCCATGGAATTTGAGAGCAAGAGAGCAATATGAGTTCCCGGTCATGGCATCTTGGCAAGGAGCAAAAGAACGAATCGATTCCCTTTTGGGAGTTCTGAAATAAAAAATAGATGCATTCGTAAAACAGCTAGTTCCCTTGGAACTGGCTGTTTTTGATAGAAATAATAAATCCCATAATAGAATAAAATGGTACAATGGACACATATTTTTATGGGGAGGGATACGTGTATGACCATGACTATGGGGCAGATGGTGATTCATCTGACAAAAGGAATAGACACACCCGATACAAGCGTAGATTTGCTTGACCCAGAGCTTAGAAATACTGAGATCCAGGGAATTGTAACCGCTTTTTGTGCATCGCAATATGTGATAGAGCAAGCTATTTCTCTTGGCGCGAATTTTATCATTACGCATGAAGGTATTTATTATAGCCATCACGAGATGCGGGAATGTTTACTTCATGATCCCGTCTATTTGCACAAATCTCGCCTGGTCGCTGACTCAGGTGTAGGGATTTATCGTTTTCATGACACCATACACCGTTATCAACCGGATGGAGTGATGGTTGGACTTCTTCAGGCGCTTGATTGGCACCCTTACGTTGTGAAACAGCAGTCTTCTTCCGCCATCTTGACTATTCCGGCTATGCAAGTGAAAGAAATCGCTGAATATATAAAAGCCAAACTTCATATTCGTTATGTACGAGTAGCTGGCGAGGTATCCATGCCATGTGAGCGAGTGGGAATCTTAGTCGGATATCGGGGAGGTGGTGAACTGGCCATACCCTTATTTCTACATGAACATGTGGACCTGATTATTGCTGGTGAAGGGCCCGAATGGGAAACACCAGAATATGTGAAAGACGCTGTTTATCAAGGGGAAAATAAAGCGCTGATCATGCTGGGACATGCTGAAAGCGAAGCGCCTGGTATGAAGTATCTTGCCGATACACTTTCCACCCAATTTCCAATGCTCCCCGTCTATTTTGTTGAGGACCGCCCCGTGTTTCAGATATTGTAAGCGATAACATACCTATGATGATGATCATCCCGCACTGTTGTTTATATCCGTTCATCTACTTTATGAAATGGAGGCAAAATAATGGGAAGCAGAGTGATTATGCCGTTCAGAACAGATTGGAAATTCGTAGAGGGTAACTACACAGGTGCTGAGAAGACAGACTATAACGATGGGCATTGGCGGAGCCTTCATCTTCCTCATGATTGGAGTATTGAAAAATCCTTTGATCCAGATATGCCGTATGTCGGCAATCAGGCTTATTTGCCCAGGTGGGCTGTCGGATGGTACAGAAAGCATTTTAATGTGAAGCCCTCCTCTCCAAAGCAGCGTGTATACATACAATTCGACGGTGTTCACAGTAACAGCGAAGTTTGGCTCAATGGGCATTTTGTGGGAAAACGTCCCTATGGATATGTTAGCTTTCAGTATGATTTGACTCCATATATTCGGTGGGATGAGGAAAACGTGATCGCTGTCAAAGTGGATAATACGCTTCTACCACCTGACAGATGGTATTCAGGGGCCGGGATTTATCGTAATGTCGGGCTGATTTATACCGATTATCTTCACATCACCGAATGGGGGACTACTATTACTACGCCTGAAATTTCGCCAAATGAAGCCAAGGTGAGTGCCAGAATTCAGGTCAGCAACCATCATGAGCATGTCTTTACCCGCTGATGGGCATGAAATATCCCATGTGGAAGTAACGGTTATAGATCAACAGGGAATTGTTGTACCCAACCAGGATGTTGATTTGAGCTTTGAACTGCATGGTGATGGCTGTATCCTTGGAATAGACAATGGCGATCTCACCAGTGAGGAATCCTACCAGGGGCAAGGGAGACGAACACACAGAGGAAGATGTCTTGTGATTGTGCAATCCGGGGATGTGGCTGGTGAGTTGGTGCTGCAAGCATCAGCAGATGGTGCGTTACAGGGAGAAATTAGATTGAAAATAACTGAATAATTAAAACAAAAAAGGGCGTGAATCAGCGCCCTTTTTCGTTTGCAAGAACAGTCTTAATCTGTAGTTTGAAAGAGATCAATTCGAAAGAGATCATGTATTTCTTGAACATCCTTCGAGGGAGATGATTATTTCTAGATCCAAGAGAACGGTTTTTGGGGACTTCTCGTAATTTTGCAATGCTCCAACTCTTCAGCAATGATTCGGATTCCTTCTTCGATAGCCGTTTCATCTGTCCGTATAATACTAAGACGTAACAGGTCCATTTTAGGAAAAGATGAAAGGAATTGCTGGTCTGTCGGTAGGACATCAATCCCGCGATTGTTTAATTTCTTAACTAATTCCTCTCTGTTAATGTTTGGGAGATTCATTACAGAAAAGAGACCCCCACTGAACGGAATAGAATATAAGAGCTCTTTGGGTAGTATTTTGCTTGATATTTCTTTTAATTTGCTTATTCGATGATTATACAAAGATTTCATGTGTTTTGCATGATGATCATACATTCCTGACTTTATGAAAATTTCCAATACACCCTGTGATAGAACAGAAGTACTCAGATCGGCTGTGTGTTTATACAGATGAAGTAGTGGGATTAATGAATTGGGTACTACTGCGGCAGCAAGTCTTAGTCCGGGTAACATTACTTTAGAAAAGCTTCGAAGATAAATGACATGACTGGAGCAATGATATGCCCAAATTGGATCGGCCTTGGTGTCTGTTTCCAAATCAGCTAGATAATCATCCTCTACAATGTAAACGTCGTACGCCTGAGCGAGCTCCGCTATTCTCTGTTTTTCTTCGGGTGTATAGGATGTGCCTATAGGATTATGGAACCGCGGAATCGTATAGAAAAACTTTATCATGTTGCTTTGAAAATGGCGCTCCAAAGTTGCCCAGTCAATTCCGTTAGGCGTTCTTTCGATTCCGATAACGGTTTGATTTTGTGCCTTTAATGCAGACAGCATTCCCCAATAGGTTGGCTGCTCAACCAAAATGTTCGTTTTTCCATTTGGAAAAGGCATCCCGGCTAGAAGGTGGAGCATCTGCTGGGCGCCTGAGAATATGAACACTTTCTGTTCCGAAGAAAAGACTTGTTGCTTATGAAATAGCTTCACAATTTCCTGACGTAGGGATAGTAATCCTTGCGGATCAGGGTATGTGAAAATAGAATCCTCAAATAGTTCCATTGCTTTGTTCAAACATTGTCGAAAGTCCATTTGGGATATAGATGAGGGGTCCGGTGCGGCTGATGTAAAATCGATTCGTTTTTTTTGTATCAAGGGTGAAAGTACTTCCTGAGCTACCACAAAGTAACCACTCTTAGGGCGTGAATAGATTAGATATTCCTGTTCAAGCTCCTGATACACCCTAATAATTGTATTAAGACTACAATCAAATTCCTGACTCTGCTTTCGGATAGAAGGCAATTTCTGACCCGGTTTATAAAGGCCATTGATGATATCCGAGCGGATACTATTCATAATGAATTGCTTTTTATTTGTCATAGCTGTACCCCATGTATGGTAATCTGTACCCTTACAGATGTGTTTTTTCTAAATATACATCAAACTCTGTGCTTATTATAATACAGTTTATCGTACAAAAGTAAATCTGGGGTGGACAGAATGAACAAAACGACAAATGGATGGATCAACGGATTCTTAGGTGTATTATTTTTCAGTGGTTCCCTACCGGCAACGCGTTTGGCTGTAATGGATTTTGATCCTTTGTTCCTCACGGTATGTCGCGCTGCAATTGCTGGAGTGCTGGCGGGGGGACTACTCCTTATCTTCAGGCAACAACGTCCTGTTCGAAACGAAATTCTTCCGCTAATGTTAGTAGCACTTTGTGTGGTAGTGGGGTTCCCCCTGCTGACAGCCCTTGCCCTTCAATATGTCACATCCGCGCATGCGATTATTTATATTGGGCTTCTGCCGCTCTCAACTGCGATTTTTGGCGTACTGCGAGGCGGTGAACGTCCGCAGCCAATATTTTGGGTATTATCAACTTTAGGGAGCTGTCTTGTAGCAGGGTTCGCTTTAGCAAATGGAGCAACATCTTCACCGATCGGTGATGGGCTAATGCTGGCATCTATTATAGTGTGTGGTTATGGTTATGCAGAAGGAGCACGTCTTTCACGGAGACTGGGGGGATGGCAAGTCATCTCTTGGGCACTCCTCATTTCGCTACCTGTTATGTTGTTGCTTTCGCTTGATCAGATGCCTCCATCTTGGGATCATATCCATGCTTCTTCATTCTTGAGCCTTGGTTATGTTTCCTTATTCAGTATGCTTATTGGTTTCGTGTTTTGGTATCGTGGTCTCGCTCAGGGAGGTATAGCAGCAGTTAGTCAACTTCAACTCCTCCAGCCGTTCTTTGGCTTATTACTCTCGGCACTTGTTTTACATGAATCCATTGGCTGGCCCATCTTTTTTGTAAATATGGGTGTCGTATTGTGTGTGGCGTTCGCAAAACGTTTTGCTTCCAAATAGTGTTGAAGGAGATTTAACAAAAAACAGCTCTCAAATGGGAGATAGGGAGGCATTGAGGGGAAATATAAATGATTGGCCTTGCTTTCTTTTCATTTATTGGGCTCAGTCTAAAAATCTATTCCCAAACAGGTGTCAAAGTTGCATCTTTTCTCTTTTATTACTCTCATGGTAATCCGGTTAAGAAAATTACATAGGTGTATTTACATTTTGCTAGTTATGATATAGTATTACCTTTATAAAACAATTGTTTACAGAAACAGGTAAAACATTATATTGAAGGTGACCTGTATGAGTGAACTTATACAGAAGCTTGAACAACAATTTGCCAACCTCATTCGAACCTATCGTAAGGATCAAATTGGAAAAGGTCCTGAAAAGATCAAGGTAACTTTCACTAGGAATTGGGTGATTGCTCATATGAGTGGATGCCTAAGCCCGGTAGAGCGATTTATCAGCCGATCTGAAGAAGGACGGAATATGATCTGGCATGCGCGAACTCACATGATAAAAGAACTGTACAGTGAGCTCACCCCTATTGATATGGAGAACCTGGTAGGGGCGAAATTTGTAAAGCTTTTTACAGATGTAGATCTAGAGAAAGATGAAGTTGTATCTATATTTGTTTTTGAACGGCCCATAGATGGAACGAAAAATACGTTTTCCATATGACAGGTGGATGGTATACGGTACTTATGTGCTTGGTAACTAACCACCATCATTTTGGATAAAAGGATCAGCAACTGCTATCCTTTTGACCAAAATGATGGTGGTTTTTTTATATTAACCCCATCAAACTAACATCATTCTAAGGAGGAACATGTTTATGAAAATTGTAGCAGTATTGCCACCGGTAGTAGAGTTGCCAGAACCATCTCCAGGGTATTTGTTTAATGTTGAGCGAGCTTATAACCTGCACGAGTATTTTGCAAGCAAAGGTCATGAATTCGTTACATTAAGCGACGCAAAGGAGTCTTTGGAACCTCACTTAGCAGACATGTCCATTTTTATTTGTAGTCCATTCTACCCTGCTTACCTAACAAAAGAGCTCATTTATCGTTCTCCAAACCTCGAATTAGCTGTAACAGCTGGTATAGGCTCCGACCACTTTGATCTTGAAGCTTGCGCAGCAAGAAATATTACGGTTGCAGAAGTAACCGGCAGTAACGTTGTAAGTGTTGCTGAACATACTGTAATGCAAATCCTGATATTGCTTCGTAACTTTATTGGCGGACACCAACAAGCAGTAAATGGGGAGTGGAACTTGCCTAAAATTGGTGCTTATGCACACGACCTCGAAGGGAAAACAGTTGGTATCTTTGGATTTGGACGTATCGGACAACGTGTTGCTGCTCGTCTGCATCCATTCGATGTGAAACTGATTTACAACGATCCATACCGTCGTAAAGATTTGGAAGCCCAATTGGGTGTAAAATATGTTTCCTTCAACAAACTGGTAGAAACAAGTGATATTATCACGATTCATTCTCCATTGACAGACAAAACAGATACGCTTTTCAACCGTGATGTTCTGGATAGAACCAAACAAGGCTCTTATATCGTTAATACAGCACGCGGAAGAATTATGGATACAGCTGCTCTCGTGGACTCATTGAAATCCGGACATTTGGCTGGTTATGCTGGTGACGTTTGGTATCCACAACCTGCTGCCGCTGATCATCCTTGGAGAACAATGCCCAAACAAGCAATGACAATCCATTACTCTGGTATGACTTTGGAAGCTCAACACCGTATTGAAATTGGAACAAAAGCTATTTTAGATAATTTCTTTGAAGGAAAAGCACAAAAACAAGAGGATTTAATTGTAGAGGATGGAGAAATCGTCAGTCCAAGCTACAAAATCAAGTAAGCTACAATAATCAAACTGCCATTTACGGCAGGCTGGCTGCCCGATCGGTGAGCAGGAAAAGTAGGCCAGGGGAAGAATGGGAAACTGGTTCATGCTACTCACGCCGATAATAAAGGTGGGGGGTATTTTACGTATAGTCTAAGAAATGGACTTGGCCAAAAAAGAGCGCCTCGGTATGATAGGTTTGTCGACGGGGAAATCCCTAACACCATCAAGGAGGCGCTTTTACTATGAAGTTGAAACAAACGGATGGAAATACTGTTGAAGTTTCAACACGCTGGGTCAACGAGGGCATATCTTTAGCCGGTTATTTGCTCCCAAAAAGGGGATAAATTGACCGATATCACCTCAATGACTTCTTCAAACATAGTTTCTACTGAGCGATCTTGAGGGTTCCGACTCCACTGCAAAGCCGATCCGAATATCCCCCAACTGATAACGAGCGCCATAGCCTCCAATTTTCCCTCAGAAAAGCCCTGTGTGTCCACTTCATTTATCCTTTTAAGCAGGAGTCGATGAAGACCCTGATGCATGGTATTTTCAAACATCGCTTCAAACTGCTTGTCTCCCGGCGTACTACACTGTTGAAACCGCAAAAGAAAATCGAATATGGTTTGAATAAGGATTCGCAAATTGTCCGCATTGCATCTTGTTTCTTTCGGCAGTCTATTCCTTATAGTCATTTGGAACTTTTCCATCATCCAATATTCAAGAAAATCATATTTATCCTGAAAATGCGCATAAAACGTTGTTCGATTTACGGTTGCTTGATTCGTGATATCGTGCACAGAAATGGAATAAACGTTTCTCTTTTTCTCAACCAAATCGTTAAAAGCCTGCACGAACAATTGACGGGTTCTTTTAACACGCGGATCCTCGGGATTTACCGACATTTTACCCCCTCTTTCTTCTGAACTCAAATAACAGACAAAAGGACAAGAATGTTGGGAACACAACAAAAACAGCTTTTTGCAGGTTGTTTGGACAACCCAATCCTTTTATCTTTTACGTAGGAGATTGTTCAAAAAGTTACTAAAAATCCACTGCACACTTCTGCGTTGGTTTTTAAATCTTGCTCTCGTAACTAGAAATGTACGCTTCGCCGATTTTAAAATAAACACCTTGATCTGTTTGTGTGTGCTTCCCGACTTTTTTGAACATGCATTTATACGATTATGATTGCACAAACAAAATCGTATAACAAGAAATTCTCTATCTGATTTGCAAACGAAAGGATGAGTGGAGAAATGATTGTTGTTACAGGAGCGAATGGAAAATTAGGTCGGAATGTCGTAGATGAACTTCTCAAGCGTGTTCCTGCCGGGGATATTGGTGTAAGTGTCCGTGATGTGAACACGGCACAGGATTTAAAAGAACGGGGAGTTCGTGTTCGGCAGGGAAATTTCGATGATTCCGAAAGTCTTCTTCATGCCTTTGAGGGAGCAGCACAAGTTCTTATTATCTCGTCCCACTCCTTGGGGGAAGTTGCTATTCGTCAGCACCATACCGCAATCGACTCTGCAAAGAAAGCTGGTGCTAGTCGACTGCTGTATACTAGCCAAATGTTTTCATCTGCAACATCGCATTTCCCCCCTATGAACGTTCATGCTGCTACAGAAGAGATGCTAAAATCTTCAGGAATAGCTTTCACGTCGCTGCGAAACGGCTTTTATGCCGCCTCAGCGATAATGTGGATGGGTGATGCCTTGAAAACAGGGGAATTGATTGCTCCGGAAGATGGTCCTGTTGCCTGGACCGCCCATTCCGACCTGGCTAAAGCCACAGCGGTAATTCTGACAGAGCAGAGATATGACGGTATAACTCCTCACCTTACGGCTTATGAAGCGATTGACATGGATAGAATCGCATCGATTGCTTCCAAGGTCTTGGATCGACCGATTCGGCGAATTGTCGTGTCGGATGACGAATATCGGAACCACTTGATGTCCCGAGGACTGCCGGAAGCGATGGTTGGCATACTTACGGGTATGTTTCAGGCAAGTCGACAGGGAGATTTCTCGCAAACCAATCCTGCTTTGGAAAACCTGATTGGTAGATCCCCAGTGAGTTTTACGGATTTTCTTAAAGACACGATTTCTCAATAACGCTTTACACTGACTGTTTTGGAACATCAGAAGAGTGGTGCCACTATGAATGACCTGAGGGGTTGTTTGACGTTTACTTTACAACCATCTCGCTACTATATCGGGACCAGTTCAATCCTCCTTCAAATCGCTTTCTTCATTAAAAAAAACCGATGCTAATCAAAGTTATTTTTACGTTTTCCCGAGAGGGGATTCATCCAGATACATGTATTTTCATAATGATTGGTCAGCTGGTAATACAGTAGTTGAAATTAAGGATGGAGTTGCTAAGGCAGTTTGGCAATTTACATCAGGAAATGGTCTGGATGATATTGTATCCAGTGCTATAGATGGTATCCAATCTATTCCTAAA
>NZ_JCAJRU010000132.1:0-14406 GCF_059447605.1 Paenibacillus sp. N119s
GATAAATTAGCGTGTACGTTCAAGGCATTTTTGACCTTGGCATCCATTGTAGTGTGGCTTGCTTAAGTTTGAAGACACGCCCTAATTGATATTCGCGAAGGATAATGTCTTTACATTCTATTGACAGGCTGTACGGGTCTTTTCAGAGTGCATATAAATTCTCCTTTGTTTGTATTGATATTACGATGATTCGCACTGATTTCCCATAACATTCCTGTATTCATGAACCCCGTCAGGGGTTGTCTGCTGAATTCCCTCTTCGATATCCTTCCCGCAGACCTAAGCTCCATCAGGAACCGCAGCTTGAATATTATGTTATCTGATTCCGTTGTTTTTTTGCGCTTACTTTCATTATCCTCTGTAGTTTTCTTCCATCGCCTTCTTAAACACCTCGATGGGATACTCATATTTTATTGCTTTATAGATGAATCGGTTATTCCATTGATTTCTTTCTATTCCTTCAACAAATTCTCGCTCTATGATTTTCATCGTATAGATAATTTCATTTAATGTTCCTATCACACTTCGATTATTAGTAGTTGTGATAATCATACCTTCATTTTCTTCGATATACCTGCTGATTACTTTTTCTTCGATTTCCTCACTCATTAAATAATTTCTTAGTTCATTAACGAATAACTCTTCTACATTTTTTAATTGTGCCTTTTTAACTCCTACGACCGTTAAACTTAATCTTGATAAGTCATTCATAAATACGATTGTTTTTCTTCTATTCAAAGTGAACATATTTGCATGCCATGTATTTAACGGAACAGATATATCTGTTTTTTGTACTTTACAATCCATTTCTTTTAGCAGTTTTTGTGTCGCTCTTATAACGTACATTATTGTTCTCCTTGTTATTGATTTACAGGTTTGCAATGCTTTCAGATAACGTTTCTGTATTCATGACCCCCGAAGGGGTTGTCTGCTGAAATTCCTTTTCGAATTCCTCCAGCAGACCAAGGCTCCATCGGAGCCGCTACTTAAATATTCTGTTATGAGATGTCAAATTACTCTTCATTGCTTTCACTTTCAAATTTCTTTTCTTGATTTTGCTTAAACGTTCTTCCGTTAACATCTATCCACTCTACAGGGCCTGCTGCTTGACGGCCTAATACTACAGCAGTCGCTGCACTGATACTGGAGAAAATCGCATTCTCATTAAATATATAAAATTCCCCGCCGTCAATCAGAACTCCAGTTTCTATCAATTTGTTTCTCTGCTTGATCCATCCCTCGGAAATTGAACTTGATGTCTGTTTACAGCTTTGAGATCCAGATAGAACTACGTAGCCTTTTTCAGTTTCTATCAATTTAGCAGAAGCTCTTTTGCTTTTTAGCGTGTATATGATATCACTACTAACCGGAGGTGATGAAATTACATTATCATTTGATTGTTTAAGGGTAGAAGGAACCAAGAACATAAAATTAACTACTGGAAAAATCAACTTCATCTGCTCTAAAAAGTATTCCATATCTGAAATATCAGCTTCAGGGAGAGTTGTTAACTCAGGCTGTACAGCATTATCAATTTCGGCTGTTTTCGCATCCTTAGATAAAGAAATAATTCGAGATTCTAAATACTTGATATGAGATTTAGTAAGCATTTCATCCTTGCTTATAAAGGCTACAATTTCGATAAAATCCTTATCTGAATCCGCTAAGTGTTGCTTTAATCTCTTTTTAAGATTCTCTGCTTCACCTATGTATATGCGTTCATTATAGTTGCCGTTGTTAGGTAAAGATTTTAGAATGTAGACTCCTGGTCTATTAAATTCGGGTCGCTCTATGATTTTAGGCAAAGAAGAACGCTGTGAATATAAAGCCTTACCTGACCAATTACCGATTTCAATTGTTCTAGGCCCTGTTTCTGACCCATCCACAAGAAATATAGTTAGTTTTTTTCCCACTCTTGGTTTCCCCTTTAATTTGATTTCTCATAACGTTTCTATATTCATGAACCCCAAAGGGGTTGTCTGCTGAAATCCCTCTCCGAAATCCTTCTCGCAGACCAAGGCTCCAAAGGAGCCGCTGCTTGAATATTGCGTTATATGATGGATATGCTTCTTCGAGATTGCTTACTAACCTGTCCTTTTTCACTTCAATTATTTATTTTAGCTTTGATTCATCTTTTCTCATGTGTTATCATATTCTTAAAGAAAGACCACGTGCGTCAACACTTGGTCAGTACAATTGGCTTGGATGGTTTATCCCTTCTTAAAGCTTTCGGAATAAAAACCCACCTTTGGCGGTCAACCTTGGGGTGGGTTTTTACTTTCTCTTGTTGTTATTGATGTATGTTAAAAGTGCAAGAATGAATGTTCCGAATAATAGCATAAGAGTCATCGCATCTTTCACTTCCATGGTTTCACCTCCTTTCGAAGGGAAACCATACCCACCCAAGATTCAATTGTATCTATATTTTACCTGTATTTACATCTACACACAAGCGTTCTTATCTGTTTTATTGTATTTTCATTCTTTTGATCATACTGCTTTTCATTTCTATCATATAACGTTATGGCATTCACGAACCCTTACTGCCTTAAGCGACCGAAGGGAACGGACGCGATGCGGTTGGCAGTGCAGGGTTGTCCGCCTGATCCTCTTCCTCGAAAACCCTCGGGCGGACCAAGGGACGCGACAGCGTCCCGCAGCGTGAATGCGGTGTTATATGAGGTCATTGCCTTCCTTGATATACCTGTACAAATAATTACCTCCATAAGTTTAAGGATTTCATCTATCTTCCAATTGTTTGAATAATGTATTTAAGCTTTCTTCCACAGTTTGATGTGCTGTATCTATGACTATGTGGTCCCGGTCCCAAACATCATACTCTCGATTTCTGATTTGCTCCCACGTCGGTAGAATAAAGCCTGGAATATCAACTGCGCGCGTTTCTATTCGATTCCTGTGTTCGTCATCGTCAGAGCAAATCACTTCAATTTCAACAAAAGGGATTCCCAGAGAATCCGCTACGTTGCGCCAAGCATGGCGCGTGATTTCGATAGGATTAACTGTATCTGCAATTACATCTAGGCCCAACTGAAGATTCTGCGCTGCAATTGCATAGCACACAATGTAGCCCTCAGGTCCTTCAACGGCTATTCCAACATCCCGCATAGCCTGCTCTACGACATCGACTCGAAGATACGTAGCACTTAGTTCTCTCGCTAAAGCCGATGATAATGTGGTTTTCCCGGTACCAGGCAGTCCACTAAATATATAGAGCAATAAGCTCATCTCCTTCGAGAAAGGCAATTGGTTATTTCGGATTTGCGCTGATTTCATATAACGTTTCTATATTCATGAACCCCAACGGGGTTGTCTGCTGAAATGCCTCTCCTAAATTCATTGCGCAGACCAAGGCTCCATTAGAGCCGCAGCTTGAAAATTATGTTATCCGATTTCAGCGTCTTCCTTGAATTACTTACAACAATCATTTTTTGTTTTTAATCACCAAACTGATAGTCTTGTCCTTGTATCATTTTCATCAGTTATATATTCCAGAGATTTATATCCCTTTCTCTTTATGTGATCATATAAGTCCTCAAGTTTTTCAAGGTCTTTGCAGTAAACTGTTATGTACACGCTATCAATCACAAGAAGAATAATCTGACACTCACTCGCAATATATTCTTCATATGACATTACATCTATTATATTTGCTCCTTTTGGATACGCCTTTAAATTCGCAAATATTAAGTAGTACTTGTTGTAATCAATAATCTTTTTAAGATCTTCTCCATCCATTCCAGTAACCATGTCTGGAAAGAGACTACCCCCTAAAGTATCATCAACAATAAAATATGACTCTTCTCCACCAATAAACCAACTGAAAGTAGTTATATCTATTGGCTTTAAAATCTCTCCAAGATGGTTTCCATAAGAATTTGGAATTTCAAAACTTATGCCTCTATTCATTTATTCACCCACTTCACGCTGATTTCTGATAACGTTCAGGCATTCACGAACCCTCACTGCCTTAAGCGACCAACGCGAGCGGCCGCGATGCGGTTTGGCAGTGCAGGGTTGTCCGCCTGTTCATCTTCCCTGAAAATCCTCGGGCGGACCAAGGGGCGCGACAGCGACCCACAGCGTGAATGTTTTGTTATCGGATGTCAATACCTTCCTCGAATCTCTAAAAATCTTGGAGTCAGTTTCGCTTTTGTTTTTATATCTTATAGTTTTCTGGCCTTTATCACAAAAGTTACTGGAAGCATTTTTGCTCTTTTTGCCATATCGCTGTTATCATCCCGCGATTGCATAAACTCATGATCAGATTCCTCAATCATTAGCTCAATTACAAACCCTGCTTTCGCAAGCGCATTTACATAGGTTGATAGCATACGGTCCGCTAACAATAGCTCACCTTCATCAACTGCTACCGGATACCACCCTTCATTAAAGTAACTCTTATTAATTACAAACCTATCATTTTCTGTAGTGACCCATCTGTGTATAGGGTGAGACCAACTGAAAGTAAATAGCCCGTCTTTTTTTAGGTAAGAAGATATTCGTCGAAAGGTACCCTCAAGATCGGTGGTCCAACCTATGGCATAAATTGAATAAACATAGTCAAAATAATCCGTCGGGATGCCGCATTCTTCTTCCATGGGAGAACATATCAATTTTGCTGCTATTCCACATGATTTCAAATGTTGCGCTGCCTTTTCAATTTGTCTTTCTGAAATGTCCACAGCCCATAGTTCAGATACGTTTCGTTCCCCTTGATATTGCAAGGATTGACCATTTCCGCAGCCGATCTCCAGCAGTTTTTTTCCTGAGATATCACCAAAGAGCTGGCACTTTTCTTCTGAGATAAATGCTCCATAATTGGGGAGCACGATTGCTTTTAAGAAGTCATTGCCTTTGGTATCCCAATATAGGCTGTTTGTTTTATGAACAACATTCTTTTTTAAGTCTTCCGAGCTGCCGACACCATTTTCCCCATCAACAATAATGTTTCTTCTATTTAATGAATTCTTGTCCATGAAGACACCTTCTCTTTGTAGATATTTATATCTGAGCATTTCAGATTTGCATTAATTTCCGATAACGTTTCTGTATTCATGAACCCCGAAGGGGTTGTCTGAGGAAATCCCTCTCCGATATCCATCCCACAGACCAAGGCTCCGAAAGGAGTCGCAGCGTGAATATTATGTTATGAGATGTCATTGACCTCTTCGAATTAACCCCAAAATAGTCCGTTATGCCCTTCGTCCACAATCTTTAACTGTGTTTCAAAATCTTCATTCGGTTCGATATCATCTATGAAATGCCACTTCCCTTTACTATCCTGCCAATATATTTTCCATTCATTTTCACCTAATCTAAACTGAGCTACTGGCTTCTGCACCCATTGATCACTTTTGAATCCTTGTCTTTCTTCGATCAATGTCACGTGATTTCCTCTGATCTTATAACTAATTCTTATTTGGCTTTTCACATGTTCTGGTATTGCATTTTTTGTGTATTTGTCCATGATCTTCATAATCCGCTTCTTCGTAAAGTCATCCATGGTTTCTGTCTCTCCTGCCTTGATCCGTTTTACTCTATTTATATCACAATGATGTCTCATAACGTTGCCGTATTCACGACGTCCGTTCCCCTTAGATAGCTCCTATCTTAGAGAATGGATGTGTCCACCTGAAATTCTCCAATGAAATGCCTCTGGTGGACCGTGGGCCGAATGGCCCAATGCGTGAATATTGTGTTATGTGCTGTACCGCTCTACCAAGCTATACCTACTAATCTCTTAATTCCTTATCTGGTACTCATATATTTTTGTTTCATCATCACTTATTGAATATCCCTTACCGATGTGCCTCCAGTTATTCCTTTCATAATAATCAGTTAAATCAGTACACAAATATAGTTTTTCATATCCCTTAAGCCTTACTTGGTCTATTGCGTGATTCTGAAGTTGAGTCCCTATGTTCTTCCCCCTAAATTCAGGTTCAACAAAAAGACAAGCAAGCCAAGGAAAGAGATCTTGTCTACTATTCAAGTCACTTCTTAGCAGTGCATAAGATCCGATGATCTTGTTATCCACTGCCGCTATATAAAATCTAGGAATATTACTCTGTGTTTCACAAGATCTTTCGATACAATCTCGATAGAAATTGAAATTTGAATCTGAACCCCATTGTTTCCAAAAGTAATCTACTGCTTTCGTTAGCAATTCTGGTTTTTCTCTAATATCAAAAATTTGGATCATATTATTCTCCTATTCTTTGATGAATTTGCTCTAGCGGTATTGCACATAACGTTCCTGTATTCACGACGTCCCACCAACTTAAGCCCCGTTAGGGGCGACCGCGATGCGGTTAGTCGGTGCGGATGTGTCCAGCTGGATATGCTTCCTTGCTACTGCCAATTGCTCCTTGAATCCACTACTAACTCCTGCTGGATCGAGGGGCGAGTGCCCCGAAGCGTGAATAAATTGTTATCAGATGCCGGCACTACTTTAGAATATACCTTCAGACATTAAATATTTATTTCTTACGTTCCCAGCAACGGGGTAAAATCATTTCATTTATTATTTGGGGGTTATCAGGATCACCTGTACCAATAAATATTTTTCCCGGTTCCCAATCTCTTATTATTTTTTTAATTAATTTTGTAGCTTGTGCTCTAACACTTGGTACTGAATCGATAAATATAGATTCGTCAAAATTATCACAAACAAAATGAAGTGTTTGGTTCTTGCATCGATGTAAACTTCCAGAATAGATTATTTCATTCTGTAAAAACATAGTTATAGCTAATGATGGTTGTTCAGGATTGATATAAATTGTACAAATCGAATCCTGTTCCCAAGATCTACTGTTTAACTTCTTAACAAGACCACCATTAATAGTATTGCTATAACTATTATTGCAACATGGACAATATTCAATTTCTAAAGGACTATCAATTAATACTAATTTAATTTCTTTACCTAACCATGATATTTCCTCTAGAACTTTATCTATTAATTTATCCATTGGCCCATCTAGCAAGTGATAAACACGTTCAAATTCAATTTTCTCGTTTTCCCATTGAAAGATTAGTCTTAGGGAGTGAACCTTATCATAATCTCCATAAGCATTTAATACCGCAAGCACTTTTGTATTATCTTGGGAAGCTTCATGAACAAAAGCTTCCCAAGATATTTTAAAATCTCGAATTTCTGATTCTGTTAATTCAGTATGATTCTCATCATATAACTGTGGTCTATGATGAGAATCATGATCTCTTACGCATAGAACAGCCAAATTGCTTTCGACTGTATTAGAATTATCACCATCAATGTGATGAAAGTGAAATCCCTGTCCTCTTTTCTTACATACGCAACAAACACCTGCATTTTTTTGTATTAAGATTTCTTTTAATTCTCTCTTTGGAGATTTTCTCATTTGAATTATTTATCCTCTTTTCTTTGGCCGGTTTCTGATAACGTTCCTGTATTCACGAACCCCGAAGGGGTTGTCTGCTGAAATGCCTCTCCGAAATCCATCCGCAGACCAAGGCTCCAAGGGAGCCACAGCGTAAATATTATGTTATATGATGGAAATGCTTCTTCGAAATTGCTTACTATTCTGCTCTTTATCATTATTCTCTTTATTTTGATTCATCTTTTCAAATGTGTTATCATATTATTAATAAAGACCAAGTGCTGCGAACACTTGGTCAATACAATTGGCTTGGATGGTTAATCCCTTCTTAAGTCAAGTTAGGACAAAAACCCACCTTCGGCTGTCAACCTTGGGGTGGGTTTTTACTTTCTCTTGTTGTTATTGATATACGTTAAAAGTGCAAGAATGAATGTTCCGAATAACAGCATTAGAGTCATCGCATCTTTCACTTCCATGGTTTCACCTCCTTTCGAAGGGAAACCATACCCACCCAAGATTCAATTGTATCTATATTTTACCTGTTCTTACATCTGCGCACAAGCGTTCTTATCTGCTTTCTTGCATTTTCCCTTTTCTATTTTGTTGCCCATCATTTCTATCATATAACGTTCCTGTATTCATGGCGTCCGACGAAGTCGGATGTATCTGCTGAAATACCTTCCCGAAATGCATCCAGCAGACCAAGGCTCTGTGAGGAGCCGCTGCTTGAATATTATGTTAAGTGAAGTTACGGGTTTGATCTCTTGACTTCAACTTTGTGTTTCAAATTTCTTGAAAATTCTTGTGCAGAATTTTGGACATTTCCTGTGTACTCTATCTCAGTTGCCAATTCAAAAATATAGTCCTCTAAAATTTCTTTTAATTCATCTCCACTGCAAGTAACTTCTTCTCCTAAAAAGTATGTAATGACAGCTTCTTGCTGAGTGTCAAAAGTTAATTGCCATATCTCTTTACATTTCTCTTCTGCTCTATCCATCAATACACGTAAAGCATTTTCAGCATGATTCACTGAGTCAATTGCTTCATCTAATTCATCATCATTGATATGCCCTTCTTGTGTTATCTCCATCCAACTAGCTGGATAAAAACACTCAAGACTTTCATCTAAGTTTGAGTTCAAATCCGAAAGCCTGCTCCAATATTCGCAAAAATCAATATACTCGGCGGTAACCATTTCAATTGCCTCTATCCAATCTTCCTTCTTATTAAAATCAAAAGGATAACTTCGATGCTTCATTCCAAGTACATGATTCAGTTGCATTATTTTTTCTTGTTGGTCTTTTGAAATAAACATGATTATTTGCCTCCGTAAATAAGAGTTTAGTAATTTCACTTAACGTTCCTGTATTCATGACGTCCGACGAATGTCGGATGTGTCTGCTGAAATGCCTCCTTGAAATTCATCTCGCAGACCAAGGCTCCATAAGAGTCGTAGCTTGAATATCATGTTATCTGATGTCGAGGTCTTCTCTGAGATACATAAATAATTCAATTTAGTTTAATCCTAATAGAAGTTCTCTAAGAGCTCTACTATATTCCTCCCTAAAATCAGCATATTTTTTTGTCTTCAATAGTTCGGGAATCTGACAATCTTCAATTAATATCGGGACAACCTTCACCATTCCAGCTTCGATCTCATCCCAATATTTAGAGTACCATTCTTCTTGAACCCATCTTGATTCTACAGAGTTTTTTGATAGAATCACCAAAACATATTCACTTTCTTTCAAAGCAATACTTATACTTCTCGGAATTGACTCCCCTACTTTAATACGCCATTCATCTAACCAAGGATTATATCCTGCTTCGGCTAAATCAGTTGCTATTAATCTAGCAATGGTTTTATCCTTAGAAGAATGTGAGATAAAGACCTTTCTTCCATTGCTATTTGATAATAACCTCGTTTTAAAATATCTATCCGAAAATAATGATTCAATAAATATAAATTCCGTTAGCAAATCTGTTTTAGTTTTCTCATCCTTTACTTTTACTTTTGAATATTTTATATCAAATAATATCTGTTCTATTTCACCTTGTCTTCTTAATAAGTCTTTTGTTGTAACTTCCCTTAAATTTTTCACTGGAATCTCGTATTCATTAGCATAGAGGGGACTACCCATACACACATATCCAATATGCTTACCTGAATCTCTAAAATCGTCATCATCTAAATAACCAACTCGGCCTTTGAATTTCCCAGCTTTAATAAAAACTGATGAACCGTAATATAGCATCAACAAGCCCTCTCCTTTTCTATCTTCGCCACGATTTCAGATAACGTCTTATTTACGAACTTCAGAAAAAATGTTCTCTTCGTCATATTCACGAACTTCGTGAATCCTGCACTTTTCTCCTTATTCCCGCACTTTCTGCGTTTCAATCCTCCAGCCCGCTCATCCGATCCAATGGACTTTGAATCCGCCCAATGTCCCGTCTGCTCACATGTGTATACCGCTCCGTCGTTCGCACACTCTGATGCCCTAGCAGTTCCTGAATATAGCGAAGATCAATCCCATTCTCCAGCAAGTGGGTCGCAAAGGAATGCCTTAGCGAATGGATACTCACCTGTTTGCGAATGCCAGCTTCAGCCAGCGCTTTTTCAAACACTTTCTGCGCTGAACGTTCCGTCAGGTAGCGGCCTTCCCTCTGCCCTGGAAACAGCCAGTCTGCTGGCTGCTCCACCCCTATATACTGCTCGACCACCGCAAAAGCCGCTTCGGATAGCAGCGTTTGCCGATCCTTCCTGCCCTTTCCCTGACGAACTTTCAGTACTTTCCGTTCACGGTCGCAGTCTTCAAGACGCAACCTCACCACTTCGCTTACCCGCAGCCCGGATGTATACGTCAGGTACAGAATAGCCTTATGCTTTAGATTTTTCACTGCTTTCAACAGACGCATAACCTCATTCAGGGACAGCACATCTGGCAGTTTACTCTCCTTTTTCGGACGAACATAGGCGGCGGATTTGGGCTGCTTTAGCACATGGCGAAAGTAAAATTTCAGCGCGCTGATCGCTTGGTTAACATAAGCGTGCGAAAGGCCTTTTTCGAGCAGCGCCAACGCATATTTTTGCACCGTCGCATCATTTATGCTTGCTTCGGTCCCTTGCAATCTTGCAAAAAAGCGTTCCGTTTGCGATATGTATGCTTTAATCGTCTTGCTGCTGTAGCCCCTTGCCACCAATGCATCGCGCATTTCTTGCCGCTGATCCGGGTTCCATTCACCTCGTTCCGAAGAAGAGGGAACCGCATTAGCCTGCGTGTCCCGCCGATCCAGCCATTCCCGAATGAACGGCAGCTCTTTATTCAAGCGCTCGTCGCACTCGAACTTGCAGCTCCGATACGCTTCCAACATGCTTTCTACAGCCAAGATACTGCAAGGAATGGTCCATATTTTTTCGTCTGGAGCCCATTTCCTGCCTGGTATGGATCGAATCCCTTCTCGCTCCTTGACTCCGTATCGCTCCAACCGTACGCCGATCGTTTTTTCATCCCGATAAAGTAGGTTTATCTTCATCTCACTTGCCTCCTTAGTATATCAGCCGTTCAAAAAATTGGAAATCTAATTTTACACAAAAAAAGGGAGTTAAGATGGATATTCATCTTAACTCCCTGATTCTTTCAGAGTGAATTATTGATCCATTAAGTCCAATTTTCATCATCATAAAGTGTCTTGCCTTTACTTGTCCAGTTCTTCCGTCACATCACCGAAGAAACAAAAGAATAGCCTGATTATTTTATTAAGAAAATAAGGATAAGCCGCTAAAAAGCCCGCGCTGATCGCGGGCTTTGCTGTATATTTAGTTAAAATCATGCCTAGTAGACTTGTTACTCAACTTTAAACTGTTTTAATTCGTCTTGCAGCTTAGTGGACAATTGGTTTAATTGTTTGGATAGTTCAGCAACCTGATCGAAGCTCTCCAATTGTTCCTGTGTGCTGGCGCTGACCTCTTCGGTTGAAGCTGAATTTTCTTCGGTGGTGGAAGAGATGATTTCTAGCGCCTGCAAAATCTCATCTTTGTGCTTGTGAACTTTGGAGGTGTTGGTGCTGATCTGGATCATTCGTAATTTCAAATCTTCCAAATCCTTGTTAATGCTAAAGAACACTTGCTTCGTGTCCTCTACCGATCTCGCATTTTCTTCTGCGATTTTCAGACCGTGAACGGTATGCTCAACCGATACACTGGTTTTTTCTTCGATGACACGGACCTTCTTGTAGATTTCCTGTGTCGCCAGCGCCGTCTGCTCAGCCAGCTTGCGAACCTCTCCGGCAACCACAGCAAACCCTTTGCCCTGTTCTCCTGCACGTGCAGCTTCAATGGAAGCATTGAGCGCCAGCAGGTTGGTCTGTGTTGCAATTTGGTTGACCGTATCCACAATGCCTGAAATCTCATGACGGCTCAGATCGATATCCTGAATAATAGCCGACATCGCCTGTGTGGAATTATGATTTTCCTCCGCCCATTTGGATAGCTGGTCTACTACTGCAAGTCCTTGTCCGCTTTGTTCGGCCGAAGTTTGTACCATCGATTCGATGGCTTTGGTATCATTGGCAATTTCGTCAATTTGGCCGGATAAGGCTCCGGTTTTTTGTAAAATGTTATCCGTCTCGATGGATTGGTAGTTTGTCGCATTGGCAATTTCATTAATTGCTGTCGCAGTATCGTTCATCGTGATTGCGGTTCTAGAAGAAATGGATTGCAAATCGTGAGAAGACTGATTCAAGACTTGAGCTGAATTTCCCACCATTTGGAGCATGCCTTGAATTTTTTGAACCATATTGTAAACCCCTTGAGAAATTTGCCCGATTTCGTTATAGGAATTCGTATCAAACTGAACGGTCAAATCTCCATTTTCAATCAGCTTGATTTTGGCGAGCAATTTCGGAATGGATCTCAGCAGGTAACGGAGCGATATATAACAAATTACAACCAGCAGGATGGTGGCTGCGGCAAAACCGCCAATTGTAATCCAGGTAAAGGTTCTTAATTCTGAGAGCGCCTCTTGTTCAGAAATGGTTAAGCCTACGGACCACCCCGTATCTTTACTGGTTGCGTACCCGATATAGCGACGTTCGCCATTATCATTAATTAGCTGTACTCCAGACTCGCCAGCAACCATTTTCTTACCGATCTCGCCAAGATCACCTGTGCTTTCGTTAATCTTTTCTTTCAGCACTTTATTTTGATCAGGGTGATACAAAATATCACCTGTTTTGGACGCAAGGATCGAATAGCCTGTGCTTCCAAGCGAATAGCTTTGCATAACAGCAGGAATGTCTTTGAAAGCAATATCGACAGCAGCAAATCCGATTAATTGATTACTGCTATCTTTGATCGGATAGAAAATGCCCATGACTACATTCCCCGAGTTGACGTCCTTATAGGGTTCTGAGTAGTATAAGCCATCTGCTTCAACAGCTGGCTTGAAGTATGGGCGTGTATGGATATCGAAATCCGGTTTGGAAGAAGCACCATCATTCTGAAGAAAGAAGCCTTTGCCATGTATCCCTGCAATCCAGGCGTCGGCAAAAGATGGCTCTTCCTTGACAATGGCTGCCAGAGTCGCTTCAGTTTCCGCAGCATGTGGGGAAGTTTTCACCGTCTCTGCTGATTCGGTGGTTTCTATATATTGTCTAAACAAAGTGTTGGTTGACATTTGTTTGACTAGCGAGCCCTTTTCCTTAAATAATGCGTCAAATTGACTGACAGTGGCCTGCGTCTTGGTCTGGAGCATGGCCTCTTGTTGCTTGACAAGCATGCTTTGCGTGCTCGCATACATGAACGTCCCCAAGGTTGCAAAGACGACAACGATAATGACTAACAAGACCATAGCCAATGTGTTAGCGATACTGGATGATCTGAATTCGCGCTTCTTCATATTTTGTGACATGCTGCCATCTCCCCGAGGAATATTGAGCGAAAAGCTCTTAGATAATATGTCGGAAATTCGCAGCTGTTTTAATAGGTTTTTAGTATTTACAATTTAAGGTTTTGCTATCTGATTCCTCATAGATTTCCTCCCAACCTGTTCGGTAACTCTAGCAAAAGATTAGGGTAGCACAAAGAGCCTCCGTCAGGCGCAGGCTCTTTACTAAAAGCTATGTATGAGAACGTAGGGTTTTGCGGACTTAAAGTGTACGAGCGATCAAGTAAGCTCAAACCCTTTATTCTCTGTCGTTAGCCTAGCTGCATCGTTGTAATACATGTATCGTCTTTCTCATATGTAGAGAATTCCGTTTCAGCCGTTTTACCTTCATGATTGACGCTAATGCGGTAGGTTTTATCCCTTGGTAGCCATAGATCAATAAAACCATTGGGTTGTGATTTCATAGCAGCATTCTCCATAATGACATTCCCTCCGGAGTCGTGAACGGTCACATTGAATTCTCCGTTTTTTATTTCACCTTGGCAGCCGGTTAGACTATGAGTTGCACAAGGGTGGGTCTGGTCTACATATGGCGCAATCGAAACAAAAAACTCGTTGTCAGGCAAATCATAAGTTATGGGTTGTGTATGGCCTCCATTAACAATTAACTGACTGGAATTAATGGAAGCGGATTGTCCTGTTGCCTTGCCTGCGCTGAAATCATGCACCAATTGCTTGATATCTGTTGTCCCAAGCTTGTCCGCTCCTTCTTTCTGCATATTTCCTGCAATCAGGTACGTGCCTAATGCCGCAACAACCAACCCTGAAGCGACCAAAATTCCTTTTTTCATCTGGAGTTCATCTCCTTGTCCGTTTTAAATCATTATAATAGAGAATGCGCCGTAACGGACAAAATACGGCAATGAAGTCACCAGATATTCACATCTTTGCTTGTTTATCCAGACGTATTGGCATCACATTAGACCCAGAAGCAAAACAACATAGACAGCATGGAGTAATGCAAAATACTGAAGTGCCCTCTGCAACTACGAGGTTATGAATAGATTATATCCTACTATAAATATGCTACAATTTCAGAGTAGAACCTGATTTTGAGAACTTGAGCATTGATTCTA
>NZ_JCAJRU010000133.1:0-14176 GCF_059447605.1 Paenibacillus sp. N119s
CAGCGTTGTCGCTGTCTCTGAGCAAAGCGCAGCCTCTACCGAGGAAGTAGCTTCCTCCGTGCAAGAACAAGGTCATGCCATGAACAAAATTGCCGACCTTTCTGCCAAACTTGATTCTCATGCAGACCTTCTATTAGAAGAGGTCAAACGTTTTAAATTGTAGAACTAGCCGTTTTCACAAAAAAGGATACACAAAAGAGGGTGTCCCTAGGCCAATAGGCCGTCGGGACACCCTCTTCATTCTTTATCAAGCATGATCCAATCCATTAAGCTGTATTTTTAAGCATTAGATGGTAGATCACACCTCTTCATAAGCAGCCTGTCCACTTCTTGTGTCAAGCTTAGGAAGAAGCGTGAATTTGCGGCAAGTCCTGTTGTGCCATCTCATCTCCAAAGAATAAGTCGTCCAGCGAACTAAGCGTTCCATCTTCTTCCACCTGGTAGACAGACATTTTTTCACCATTCACCTGAAGTTCGATAAAGCATCCCCAGCAATAAAATTGATGGGAACCAATTTTGCCAATATCTTTGGAATTACAATTCGGACATCTCAATAAACTCACCCTATCCATTAACAGAATATATGGCTTTTTCCAGACGCTGCTCGCTTAACGGGGGAACCATAACAGCATTTTCCCCGATGGACATATCTTCGGTGCAGGGCAGCCATTTCCGCCCTTCTATAATATCCGATACAAAACCATCGCTGATTTCCAAGCCTATTATGTTATTGCCCATTTCTTGGTCAAAATAAACATCCGAGATGTGCCCGAGCATAAGCCCTTCCTCCGTTAGCACGGATAAATCCTTCAGTTTACCGGGTCCAAGTAAGTACGTATGTTGTATATCATGAGCCTCTGTTTTACGAACAGCCTGCTGATTGCGAATCATGATCGCATCCTCACCATAAGCAACGATGTCATCCCAAGCCACCATTTTGACATGAGATGAAAAAAGTCCTTTACCTTCCAGCTCGATTCCTGTAATTCGCCAATCAGCTGTCAGCATAAAGTCATGTATTTTGCCAATCTGCTTTCCGTCCTCAACATCGAAAACAGCAAGTCCAATCATATCTTGAAGCTTCATATATAGGGTCCCTCCTTACTCTGCAGTCCGAACGAAGGTGCGGTGCTTTTCCTACATGCCTGTCAATACCTTGCTTCCGTTCATGCAATGAAATGGAAACCGCTCCTCCCTTCTTCTAAAATGCGGAGAAATCCCTAGTACCTAGTACGCAGCCGCTTCCATATGGTTTCAATTTTCTTGGCCGTGTATTCCATTTCTTCCGTAGTATTACCCAAACCGAAGCTAAATCGAATCGCCGAATTCAAAACATCTTCAGGGAGATCCATCGCCTGTAATACATGCGATAGTTCTAGAGATCCAGAAGTGCATGCGGAGCCGCTGGCTGCTGCGATTCCTTCCATATCGAGATTCATCAGCATGGTCTCTGTACCAATGCCTGGAAAGCTAATATTTAGCACATTAGGCACAAAATATTCAGGATCGCCATTGATTATAAACTCATCGCTGCCCAGAGAGGCTTCCAACGCTTTGAGCAGCGTTTGACGAAGAGCGGTATCGTGCGCCCTACGCTCCCCAATGGAAGCATTGGCAAGAGATGCGGCTTTAGCCAGCCCAGTAATGCCAGCGATATTTTCCGTTCCGGCACGACGTTTCTTCTCTTGAAGGCCTCCATGCATTAGCGGCTGAATGCGTGTACCCTGACGGATATACAATGCACCCACCCCTTGCGGCCCGTTGATCTTATGGCCAGATACGCTAAGTAAGTCAATCGGGAGGTTCTCGCAGTCGATGGATATATGCCCGAAGGCTTGAACAGCATCAACATGAAATATGATTCCATGTTCTCTCGCAATCTGTCCTACTTCTTGGACTGGCTGAATGACGCCCACCTCATTGTTGGCATACATCATGCTGATCAAAAAGGTATCTGGACGAATAGCTGCCTCAATATCCGCAGGGTTCACACGCCCAAAACCATTGACTGGGACATAGGTCACCTCGTATCCCGCTTTTTCCAGCTCATCGCAAGCATGAAGCACGGCGTGATGTTCAATCGCGGTTGTAATGATATGACCGGAAGTACGACCATCTGCCGTAGCCGTCCCAAACAAGGCCAGATTATCACTCTCTGTCCCTCCGCTTGTAAATATAATTTCTTCAGGCTTGCAGCCCAAAGAGGCCGCAACGGCATCCCGCGCTGCGCTGACGGTGCGCTTGGCATCACGGCCAAAGGCATGGACGCTTGAAGCGTTGCCAAATTGACCGGTCATGATGTCCATCATAGTCTGCGCAACCTCAGGATGCATAGGAGTCGATGCGGCATGATCCAGATAAATTCTGTTCATGTTATCCACCTCAAATATAGAACATATAATTATCCAATTCATCATGTTCTTGGTATGTGATCAAGTCCTTAAGTGTAGTAGAATCCAGCACTTCAGCAATGCTGTCACGAATTCGCAGCCAGAGCTGGCGTTTAGCTGGATCGTCTTCTTCCGTAAAATCGACCGGAGAAATCGGACCTTCCAGTACACGAATGATGTCTCCCGCTGTTACCCCAGACGGTTCATTCGCCAAAATATAACCACCGTAAGCACCACGGATACTTTTTACCAAACCTGCATTACGCAATGGCGCAATGAGCTGTTCCAAATAATGCTCTGATAGCTGATTTTTTTCGGCAATACTTTTCAAAGAAGTTGGACCTTCGCCAAACCTGGCTGCAAGCTCCATCATAATGGTCAGGCCGTAACGGCCTTTCGTTGATATTTTCAATTGTGGCACCTCGCTTATAGTAACAATTCCGTTAAACACGCGGAATAATTGGAGTTGTAAACCTCTCTATTCCGATCCTAACCCTCAGCTTATGTTAACATATTAGGGCAGGTAAAGGGAAACATTACGGTAACATTCTTAAAAAAAGTTGTTTTCGAGCGATTAGGAACAGTTTTAACCCGTTTTATATAGCTTTCTTTCATCGTTCGCCGTGTCGTTTGTTCGTCCAAACATCGTAACTTATTATCGTTTATGTTATAATAGGTGGGTTCTACAACAATATTGAAAGAATTGGGTGATGACCATGGCTAAAGCCAATCATGAAACCCGTGTCGTCGTCGGCATGTCCGGTGGCGTCGACTCATCCGTTACCGCGCTGCTGCTAAAGGAGCAGGGCTATGACGTAATCGGCATCTTCATGAAAAATTGGGATGACACGGATGAATTTGGCCGTTGTACGGCTGAAGAGGATGCGGAGGATGTGCGCCGCGTCTGTGAACAGATCGACATTCCTTACTATACAGTCAATTTTGAAAAAGAATACTTCGATAAAGTATTCTCCTATTTTCTTGATGAATATAAAGCTGGACGCACACCCAATCCGGATGTCATGTGCAACCGGGAAATTAAATTTGGCGAGTTTCTGAACAAAGCGCTGGATTTGGGAGCAGATTATGTCGCTACTGGACATTATGCACGGGTTGTAGAAGAAGACGGCCGCTTTACTTTGCTGCGAGGTGTGGACAGCAATAAGGATCAGACTTATTTCCTGAATGCATTAAGCCAAACACAGTTGTCGCGAACCATGTTCCCAATCGGTCATTTGCCGAAACCAGAAGTACGTAAGATTGCAGAAGCTGCGGGACTTTATACAGCCAAGAAAAAAGACAGCACGGGTGTATGTTTTATCGGCGAGCGCAATTTTAAGGAGTTTCTGAGCGGGTATCTGCCTGCAAAAGGTGGAGATATGGTGGATATCGCTACAGGTGAAGTCAAAGGACGCCACGATGGTCTGATGTACTATACACTGGGTCAACGACAAGGCTTGGGCATTGGCGGCTCAGGTTCAGGCGAACCGTGGTTCGTAGCAGATAAGGATCTGGAGAAGAATATCCTGTATGTGGTACAAGGTGATCGTCACCACAGCCTGTATTCTACCAGCCTGATTGCAACGGATGTGAACTGGATCGAAGGCGCAGATACACGCCCAACCGGCGAATTCCGCTGCACAGCCAAGTTCCGTTACCGTCAGCCTGACCAGCAAGTCACTTTACAATGGCTTGCGGATGGAACCGTGCATGTCGTGTTCGATGTACATCAAAAGGCCATTACCCCTGGGCAAGCAGTTGTATTTTATGACGGGGAACGGTGCCTGGGTGGCGGAACCATTGATAAGGTTGAAAAACTCCAGCCTGAAACGGTTTAAATGAATGACTATTAACATTGAATAGCCATAATTAAAAAAGTCGTCTCTCCAGTTTTGGGAGAGGCGACTTTTTCTGTAGACGTTATTAGTCCATACTTTGAAGAGAATTGATGATCTGCTCTTTATGATGTCTGTCATTCTGAACAAACATTTCTTGTAAAAAGGTTTCCAAAGTGTACATGCTATTAGGAGTTTAATAATTGGTTTATTGGATAATGATAGCTCATCGAAAAAAAACTTAGAGGCATAATGCTAATCAAGCAGTAAAACTATTCTTGGACTATTAAGCCCTTTATTTTTTCACAAAATTTTTCGGCGTCACTTTTGTTCTTAGAATTTAATAGAAGATTATCCAAAAAATCTTCAACAAAATTCCTTACAGTAGAATCAAACATACTAATAGGAATATATTCAACTCCAATTGGATTCATGAAAGTAATCCCTTCCGAAGAGTACGTAGACTCATTATCCCATGCAATCTCTATTTCATCGTTAACTCTTCTGAAGAATACATCAGGCAAAAATGAGCCTGCTCTATTTGAAAACCATGAGTGTTTAAACTCCCATTCTTGCTTTGTATCGAACCATTGATCAAATTCAGCGTCATTATCGGACTCAAACAACAAACAGTTATCTATAAGTTCAAGAGAGTTTTGTCCTTCAACTGGAAGAGGAAATGCTTCTTCACTCAATATATGCATATGATTTTCACTAAACCATTCAACAATATAAATTAAGTTCCATTGAAAAGGTGTTATAACGTTCTCTCTCTTATACTCAAAAATATTTCTTCCTCGAACAAAAAATTCAAGCTTCCCCCATGATTCACCAGCTAAACTCTTTTCATTAAAAGGATTAATTACAAGTTCATATTGGATAGCAAAAGTACTTTTATTTCCAAATGTTCTCAGAATGACGCACCTCACTTATTTCTTAATAGCTTATTGTACTCCACTTTCGTAATTTTACCATCTCTTAGGAACTGCCTCAATACATCGGCAGGTACTTCCCTAGCAGGGTTCGTAACCTCATATGGATGCCAACCCGTTTCACCATCTGGTTGAAATTTAACAAGCTTCCCCTCATAAATATTGTATAGTTGCTTGTTTTTTGAAGATGAATAGGCTGCATCCAATAACTTTTGTCCTGTCTCAGCGTCTGGAATGGGGTTAGGACTCCCCCACCCACTTTGAGGATCATGTTTGGGACTAGGCTCATACGTTCTCTTTTGAATTTCGCCCGTTTCTTCAAGACCATCAGGTACCTTTTCTACTTTAACTTCTGGGGAATTAGACGAACCTCTACTTTCTCCTTTCGACATCTGCCACAATTCTGCTGAGCTTTCTCCTACTCCTTTTGCACTTTTAACCGCAGTTGTAGCTCCATGAGCCGCCAAAGCTGCCGATCCAATTAATCCGGGTACCCCAATAATACTCCCTACACCTGTAGATGATATAGCAACTGATAATCCTTCTCCACCCAATCCAGCTACTACCTCACCAGCCCCCTGCAATGTTGTAGCTACATTCCCGAGGAGTTCTCCTACTTTAGCTGCCATGGGATGATCATAATCTCGTTCTTTATCAGGCCATATCCCCAATGTCAAATTTCCCTGAATAGCTCCTTTTGCTCCCTGTGCAGTATCCCAAAGGATTTCTCCTTGAAGTTTGCTGGCTTCCAATTGAGCTTCAGACTTGGTGATCTCAGCTTGTCCAATCTGTTCAAAGATTTTATGTAACCAACCTTCACCTGTGGATGCCGTTTTAACAGGGGTGCCAAGCCACGGCACATCCAGTACCACTTTCTCTCCATCTACCTGTGTAAAACTTTTTGAAATAAAGATGAGTTCTTGTGCAACCATAGATAGTCGTTCAAGCGTCACACTCATGGATTGTCGAGAAACCTGAAATTCCTGAAAAAATCTCTCTTGGGTGGCTCCAGACCAGCCTTGTTGGACAAAATCAATTCGTCCATTCAAAAGATTCAGCATACGTTCCATTTCATGCTTTCCGTGTAAGAACTGATCAGCAACTTCCATCAGTTTGTCAGGTGGAACTAATATTCTCCCCATTCTACCACGCCCACTTTAATTTTGATGGAAATAATCTTATCAGAAGGGGCGATTTAGGGAAATCCATCTACTATCCTGTTATTTCCTTTTTATACTATGTGACCAATGGACTGAAATAAACAGGTTACTATGTCAAAAGTATTATGGGTCAAAGTAGAGTTAAATTTCAAGTTGCGTCTAGGAATGAAAGTGTAACCGTTTCTGTTGATATCCACTTTCCGCATGACTGTGAGTAATGACAACTTGCTCATTGTGGGCAACTTACGTTGAAGAGGTTCATTAATGCGCTCATCGGTTGTTAAATGGACTCCGACACTAAGGAATTTTTGATAACGCCCCCATTTGGGTATATGATGTAGACAAGATCATTACTTCAATTGAAAAGGAGCGTGCCTTTATGTCTGATTCACTAGGAATGTTGACACCGGGTAAAAAAGTTTCTTTGAAAGAATGGGACCCCAAGGATACGAAGAATATAAAAAATAAAGAAGAAATCCGACAGGAAACAGATCAATTGAAGGAACGCTTCGTGGAATTACAAAGTAAATTATTTACAGAGAAAAAACAAGCTGTTTTGTTTGTATTCCAGGGTATGGATTGCAGCGGAAAAGATGGTGTGATCAAGCAGGTGTTTTCCAACCTTAACCCTGCTGGGGTGACTGTACACAGCTTTAAATCGCCTACAACTGAGGAATTAAGCCATGATTTTTTATGGCGTGCGCATAGCGTAACTCCAGGACGAGGATATATCGCAGCATTCAATCGTTCTTACTACGAGGATGTGCTGATCACACGTGTTCACGGGCAGGTATCCGATAAGCAGGCCAAGCGGAATATAAAGCACATCAAGCATTTTGAACAATTGCTGCTGGATAGTGGTGTAAAGGTGGTTAAAATCTTTTTACATATTTCAAAGCAATTCCAGCTGGGAAAGCTGATTGACCGGATTGAGAAGCCCCACAAAAACTGGAAGCTCGACCCGAGTGATTTGCAGGAACGGAAATTTTGGAAGCAATATACCCAATACTATGAGGATGTGCTAGAGCTGAGCGCAACCAAGCAAGCTCCTTGGTATGTTGTTCCCTCAGACAATCGTTGGTACAGAGATTATACTGTACTGCGAATTGCCGTTCAAACGCTAGAGGAAATGAAACTGTCTGACCCTGATCCAAGACCTGAACTCAAAGCCCTTTTACCTGAATTATACAAAGAACGAGATAAAAAATAGTTAAATAGGCACAGCACTAAGCTTCCAAACTTCCTATTGCCAGCTGACAACGCGCTGATTGAGGGTTTGGAAGCTTTTATTATGTGCTTACATGCCACTTCGAAATTTATAAGGTATAACTTACATTGTACCCGATGGCCGCAGCTATAACTCCTACTATTACAGAAGAAAGTACATACATAACCATACGTCGGTATTTTTTATGTTCCATCAGTTGAATAGATTCATAGCCAAATGTGGAAAAGGTGGTGTAACCGCCACAAAAACCCGTTCCTAGCAGCATCCAGAGTGCAGGAGACAGATGATGTTGTGTAAACTCACCATACAGCCAGCCGAGCAACAATGAACCGCTAATATTAATAATCCAGGTCCCCCACGGAAATACAGTACCCAACCTTTTTCCAGCCCACATGCCAAGCCCGTATCTCGCTATTGTACCTACCATTCCGCCCGCTGCCGCCCACCAGATCATAAGCGTTTCTCCTTGGGGGCAGTCTGCGTCATCTGTGTGCCTAAACGGATACCTGCCCACGTGAAAAACAAACCCACGCCTACGCTCAGCAGCAGGTACAACACTGCCGTCAACATACGATCATGAACCGTGAGGCGTACAGCATCCACCGCAAAGGTGGAAAAGGTGGTAAATCCTCCTGTAAAGCCTGTTCCGATGGCAAGTCGCCAGCGTGGGTTGATCCGCCATGATCGCAAGGTTACCGTAAAGAACCAGCCGAGAAACAGGCAGCCGAGCCAATTGATTAGCAACACACCAAGCGGAAAATCTGCCCCAGCCGCAGGCAATAGTACTTGCAGGCTATAGCGAGCAGAGGTTCCGATCGCTCCACCTGCGGCGACGAATAGTACGTCTTTCATTTTTTTATTCCCTTCTTCGCTATATTAAAGTCACTGATATTAAGACTGTGAATCCCGCCAACGCTGGTTTTGCCTGATTTTAGACTCATTTCCCTGCTCAGTGGCCTGGTAAAAGGTCTGATCTGCTATCGAATCGGGCAAATATTGCTGCCTTACATAGTGATTCGGAAAATTATGCGGATATTGATAGCCAACATGGCCGAGTTTTTCCGAGCCTTTGTAGTGTGCATCACGCAGATGCAGCGGCACCTCGGCCGATTTCATATCGTCCATGGCCGACATGGCCCGTGAAATCGCCGTGTATACGGCATTCGACTTGGGACTTTCCACAGCGAACAAAATGGCTTGTGCAATGTTCAGTTTGGCCTCGGGCCAGCCGTTATTGCGGTAGGCTTCAAGCGCGCTCACTGCTTGGACCATCGCCTGCGGATTCGCCAGGCCAATGTCCTCACTGCTGGCTGCGATGAGGCGTCGAATAAAGGTCATCGGGTCCATGCCGAGCTTTTCTACGGCATACAGGAACCAGAACAACGCTGCGTCACTGGAACCGCGAATGCTTTTGTGAAAGGCGGACAGTACGTCATACTGTGTAGACTCGTCTGCCTTGACGATCGGGCGGCGGATGGATTCCTCTGCCACTTCCAGCGTCACATGAACTGTGCCGTCTGCCAGTGGAGGTGTCGTGAGCGCCGCCAGTTCCAGCGCGTTCAATGCACGGCGGATATCGCCGTTCGCCATCGACGCGATGTGATCCAGCGCAGCTTCGTCTACCTGAAGCTGCATATAACCGAGACCTTTGTCCGCATCGCTCAGGGCACGACGCATAGCAGCCAGCGAATGCTCCTGGGTTAGCGCTTCAAGCTGAAATAACGTAGAACGACTCATTAAAGCGCCGTTGACGTAGTGAAAGGGGTTTTCCGTCGTGGCGCCAATAAACACGATTGTTCCCTTTTCCACCGCAGGCAGCAATGCATCTTGGCGCGAACTGTTGAAACGATGTACCTCGTCAAGAAACAGAATGGTCTTTTTGCCATACATCGATTTATTCGTCTGTGCAAGGTCAATCACTTCCCTTACATCCTTTACAGAGGCTTCTACTGCATTTAGGCGGACGAAATCGCCTTGTGTGTGTTGAGAAATGATATGTGCCAGTGTCGTTTTGCCGCACCCGGGTGGTCCGTATAGCAATATAGAAGAGACCTGATCCGCCTCTATAGCTCTTCGCAGCAGTTTGCCTGGACCTACAACATGCTCTTGTCCAATATATTCATCCAGTGAAGTCGGACGCAGACGATCTGCAAGCAATCGATTGTTGGGCGTTGACTCCTGGGAATATGAAAATAAGTCCATTCCATTCACTTCCTTATCATTTATGAACGAACACGTTCTTTTTCATTGAAAACCTATCCGTCCATACCGTTAAAAATATCAAAATTCAAGCCATCTACTACATTAAAATGATCATAAACCGCTTCTTATTCTACCATATCGGTTAACAGGTTGCAGATAGCCTGGTCACGGTATAACTGTTACCTTACATGTGATTCATCCTAAAAAAGAAAGAACAGCCTGGGACGAAAAGTGAATTTCGTGGCTGTTCTTTGGTTGGCATGACATACAGCGTTTTATTTACTCCGTTTGCGCCTGTACGTAACTTGGAAGTGGACCATCATGCAAGAGCCACAGCTCATGCAGCGCACGCGTACATCCTACATACAACAGCTTGGCATCCCATGTCCGTTCTCCATAATGACCCTGGTCGGCATCGGCTACAATAACTGCATCGAACTCCAGACCTTTGGACAAGTATACAGGCAGTACAGATAAGCCGCCTTCATATTGCTTTTTACCACCGTCAATCAAATGGACATCCAACCCCGCACTTGTGAAAATCTCATGCAGCTCCGCAGCTTCTTTTAAGGTACGTGTCAGCACAGAAACCGTACGATACTCCTTGGAGGAAAGCTCTTTTAGAGCGGTAAGCAAGCTCTGCTCACGTACGGACGAGTCGTAAGACACAGTACGCACCGGATCACCACTACGAAATACCGGAACTGCTGTAATACCGCCACGCACTCCCTGCTCCAAAATCGTATTTGCAAATTCTATAATTTCCAAAGTTGATCTATAACTCCGTGTAAGTGCAAAATACCCCGTTTGTTCAGACGCAAAAAGAGAACTCATTTCCTCCCATGCATGTACACCACGATATTCATGAATTCCCTGCGATAGATCACCCAATATGGTAAAGGAATGCCCTTTTACAAACAAATCCAGCAAGGCGATATGGAATGGTGAGAAATCCTGCGCTTCATCAATGACCACATGGTCAAAACGCTGTGATGGATCTACCTCATGAACCAGCACGTGAAGATATACCAATGCAGTCAGATCCTCTTCACGGATGATCTGATTTCGTAAGTCCGATTGTGTAGCCTTAAAAATAGTCCCCGGCAGAGAAGCTTTCATCTCCGCAGCAGTATCCGCGGGTAACCCTTTAGCTGCCTGAAAAAGCTGCTTGTAAAGCGTCAACGCGTCGTATTGAGGCCATTTTTTAGCATACGCCTTTTCACGAGTTCCTGCTTTTTTCTTCCGATCCTTGAGCGCAGCCGCCGAAGGTGACTTTTTCAATTCCATTTCGATCCAGCGATGGACTCTTGCCAGCACACGCTCCTTCCGTTTTGCGAGCGGATAGGGCTTATATTCCTCATTGAACCAATTCAAAATCTCAGCTCGTGGCAGCACCGCCCCATCCCAAGGTGAAAAGTCGCCTTTAGGCACCGAGATAGGCTCTAGCCGTTCTACGAAAGCTTGCAGCAGCTTCATAAAGTGAATCGAACCCTTAAATCGACCCGGTGCCTCATCCATGGATTCCGTTCTCAAGTCGCCACTCTCAAACCAATAAGCTAACGTTTCGGCAGGGTCTGCCAGCGTTAAATCCAGCCCCAACAAACCCAGCGCCCAGTCTGCAAATGTACTTTGCTGAATATTTCCGACCCCCAGCTCTGGAAGCACATCTGAAATATAATCGAGAAACATATGGTTGGGTGCAAAAATAACCATTTTGTCTGCTGAAACCTGCTCCTTGTATTGATACAGCAAAAATGCGAGTCGATGCAGCGCTACTGTCGTCTTGCCACTCCCCGCTACCCCCTGAATAACAAGGGCAGTATTTTTAGCCGCGCGGATGATCTGATCCTGCTCCGCCTGAATGGTAGATACGATATCCCGTAAACGGTTGTCCTTGTTCTCTCCCAAACGATAAACGAGAAACTCATCGGAAACGGCTGGCTCGTCGCTTTCACGGTTGTATGTATCCGCTACCCGTTCCAGAATTCTTTTACGGATGACCACGTTGCGCTTCAGATACACCAAGCCCTCAATCGTTCCCTCAGGGGCTTCATACGAAGCGGTTTCTTCTCCGCCAGTAAAGGAGTAAAACAAGCTGGCAATCGGTGCACGCCAATCAATCACAAGTGGGTACGCTGATGTTTCTTCCCGCTCTACCCCGACTTTACCGATATAAAGCTGTTTGCGCTGCCCTCTACCGCGTTCGTCAAAATCCATACGTCCAAAATAAGGCTCCTGCGAGCTTTTGGCCAAAGCCTGGCGTTTTTCCTCCCGTGCGGATTCCAGTACTTGCTCCGTAAAATCATGCCCAGTGTACACTGGCGTATTGCGAAGCCGTTCCAATCTCCGATCAATTTCCTCCATAGCAAGCGACAGCCTGTGCTGTTCTTCTTGATAGGCACTTTGAAACTCATTCTCCATTTCAGTTACCTCCTAAGAATATCAAGTCTCGATTTCTGCATCTTATTCACTTGCTCCGACACAAAAAAGGAAAGTAAGCGTAACACATTTAGCCATAAAAATCCAATCTTATTTTCTTTATACGCCTGTTTTCTTATATGAAAGACCTCTAACTAAAACACAAACGAATAGTTTACATAAAAAAGTCCCCCTTACAGCAGCAGGTTTTACAAAAAACCTGTCTGGTGTAAAGGGAACCTTTCACTTTGGGGAAGACAGCCCTTTTAAACTCTCCAACATGATTGTGACTGCCAGTAAATCAGCGGAGCCACCAGGACTAACATTTTGCTGCACAAAATCATCGTTCATCTGATGAATCATGGCGACACCTCTTTCAGACAAGATACCGCCCGCCTCTAGCACCTGCTTGGCATATTGCTGGACATAGGCTAGCATCTCCCGGTCGTGTCTGCCAACAATATTCGTATCTTCGTTGACAACCATCAGTTGTAAGAGTGTTTGAACACAGATATCATTCACGTGGTAACGTTGTGATGAATTCAACTTACGATAGACGGGCAGAGCATACGCTCGCACGGTAGGAAAGCCTGCTTCCACCTCGCCACGTATGCCCATCATCCCCCACTCCTTATACAACCGTTCGCCGACCGTTAAGCCTGTTGATTTTTTTAGGGATGCAAGCTCTCTCGCACATAAACCTTTGGTCATCTGAGCAATGGTCTTACAAATGACTTGTTCATCCAGCCTGCTAACAGTTGCTCGTGTCGTACAACAATACGCGGCGGCGGCACAAATAATACCTAGCGAAAAAATAAGACCTTTATGTGTGTTTACCCCACCAGTTGCGGCAAACATAGCCCGTTCCGCTTCCTGTCCCAAAGGGCGCAGGTTCTCAAATAGTATACGGAGATCCTGTCCATGAAAGGAATCTCCCGCCTTTGCACATCTTTCAAAATAGCCGGAAAGTGAGGCCGCACTAGACATAAACGTAAAGAAGTCCATATCCTTGTGGGCACCACGATCCAATCGGTCTACCAGTCCCGGTTTTGGGCTGGCAGAGACTTCTGTTAGCAGCGCAAGGACAGCCTGTTGAGCAAGGCTTTCACTTAATAGGCTTGTTGGCATCATAGTTGCTCCTCGCCGTTCATACTCGTTTGACCACTTGACGGTTTCGCATATAACTGTCCACCAGTGCTTTGATAGCTTCCAGTAATTTGGGAAGTGCGTGCGCTCTACTCCGTCCACATATATGCGCAGCTTGCCCGCACATGAGGCATTTTCGCTTGTCCAGGCCAAGCTCATCTCTGGAAATTGCCCTTCCATTGGGTCCAATCACATCCAGATCCAGTAATCTTCCTAGTGGATGTTCATCTTCAATCGCAATGGCCCACTTTTTCAATATTTGTGTGTCTGCCTGAACGGCAATATATGCTTCTGGACCTGTCGGCAGATCATACGCTTCACGGTGCAGCGGTGTCATTTGGCTCACTGCCAGTTGACACATCAAGATACGATAGCCTTCATGAAAAACGTATTTACTAGTTGGAGAGGACTTCTGTGGTCCTGGGATATTGATCGTCATGCTGAGCAAAGGTACCGCGTACCTGCTGATCAGCTGTCTTTGTCTGTTCGCCCGGTTTTCGCGTGCCTGTAGCATTTCCTCAAGGGTAACCTCATACGAATACATGTTATGACATCCTTCTAATACGCCTGATGATTTCTCCAGCTTCCCCTGACAATAAAAACCGATAGGTTGTGTCCGGTACAAGCTGCTTCACTTTTTTCATGTGACCCAGACGGATATATTTACGAACTGAAGAGGCGCTGATGGCCTCCCCTTCCCGTAGCAGTCGCGGTATTTCCTCTACGTCGATTCCAGCGGAAGGCAGTAATTTTTTCATGATCGTGTTGTACCTTCGAGTCAAGACACAGTTTGGCTCCTGACCAATATACCGTTTTTGAATATTTAGCAATGGAGCTATATACTGGATGAAAATTTTCAGATCAA
>NZ_JCAJRU010000134.1:0-14171 GCF_059447605.1 Paenibacillus sp. N119s
CTCGATATTATAATGATCTCTCAGCCAATTTTCCACATCATATCCGGTAAGGCCTAAATGGCGAATATGAACGGTGATTTTAGTCGGATCATAATCATAGGTAGCTTCCGTGCCAAGAATTTCGCTGCCGAAGCAATATAGCCCTTCAATTTTGTTAACCTCTGAGCGGCAATATTCAGCTAGTTCTAGAGCACGTTGGGCAATTTCATGACCGTTAAGGGCCAGATTGCGTCGGGATGTGTCCAACGAAGCCAGCAGGATATACGAAGTCGACGTCGTTGTTAACATACTAAAAATAGTTTGTACACGCTGCGGATTAACAAATCCGTTTTTTGTATTTACATTCAGTATCGAGCTTTGAGTCAAGGAACCACCCAGCTTGTGAACGCTTGTAGCTGACATATCTGCCCCCGCCTCCATGGCGGACATCGGCAAATCAGTGTGAAAATGAATCAGTACTCCGTGAGCCTCATCGACCAGGACCGGCACATTATAGCTGTGAGCGAGATCTACAATTTCCTTCAAATCGGCGCACACACCGTAATATGTCGGGTTGATGACAAGGACGCCCTTGGCGTCAGGGTGGCGTTCCAATGCCCGGCGTACGGACTTGGTTGTAACCCCGTGGTGAATACCGAGATTCTCATCACTGACTGGAGAAATGAATACCGGCTTCGCACCAGCAAAGATAATGGCAGACATTATAGATTTGTGTATATTTCGGGGTACAATAATTTTATCACCCGGCATGCAAATGGACATAATCATGGTGATAATGGCTCCGCTTGTGCCCTGTACACTGTAATAAGTATAATCAGCTCCGAAGGCTTCTGCTGCAAGCTTTTGAGCTTCTTCAATGACGCCTGATGGCTGATGCAGATCGTCCAGTGGAGCGATGTTGATCATATCTATGGAAAAAGCATTATCCCCCATAAATTCGCGAAATTCCCGATCTGCCCCCACTCCCTTTTTATGACCTGGGATGTGAAATTGAACCGGGTTGCTCTGAGCATGCTTTTTCAAAGCAGTAAAAAGCGGGGTGGTGCTTTGATTCATTAGTGTTGTCACAACCTTTCATGCAGGATTTCAATAATCCTGTGCAATTGATAATAGAACAAAATTGAGTATAGCAGTTTGAAGTAGGAATGCAAGCGATTGGGGACGCATTTATTTGCCAAAGAGCGGAGTAGGCGGAGAAGCTGGAATGTATATACAATAAACGTAGGTAGAGGATGTGGGGATAGATGAAGCAAATAAGAAGAAAAAAAGTTTCGCAGCGGCTGTGGACTCCCTTTTTTGCTAAATTATGGATACTCGTATTTTTGGTCGAATTTATGAAGGGATCTCTTCTGGTATCCATTCTGCCGGTATATATGGGAGAAACGTTGGGGCTGTCGGCCGGGATCATCGGTTTGGCTTTTTCGCTGCAGTATTTTGGAGACAATGCATTTCGGGCGCCGGCGGGCTGGATGGCTGAACGGCTCGGTTACCGTGGAACAATGTCAACCGCGTTGTTGTTTACGCTTGTAGCGATCATTATGCTAAGCGCCCTGACAGCGCCTGTGTGGCTTGTCATCGCATGTCTGCTGCTAGGACTGGGGACATCTCCGCTCTGGCCTTGTGTGATGACTGGGACGACTGAAATGTCCGGACCTAATAACAATAACGGTGCGGCGATGGGGACACTAGAAATTGCGTCTATGGGCGGAACAGGCTTGGGTCCACTTATTATGAACTTCGCCATATCCCACTACGGACACTCTTACAGCACGGTATTCATGATTTTGATAGGGTGCAGCATTGTATTGCTGCTGGTTGCTCTTATGCTGCCTGGAACGAACAGGTCTGCTGGCAAAGCTGAACCTGAACAGAGCGCTCTTATATCTTCGGGGGACTCCAAGCAAAAGCAGCAAGTGCTGAGAGGTATCCAGGAGACGATCCGCACGCTCAAAACCAAGCTTAATGTGAATCCGTTAATTTACCCTGCGCTGTTTTTACAGTCCTTTGTCATTGGTTTGATCAGCCCTGTGCTAACGCTGTATGCGCGGACGGATCTCGGAATTTCGCCGAACCTGTATAGCATGCTTCTGATTGCTGGTGGTGGCGTGACTGTGCTGGCATTGATCCCTTGTGGCAAGCTGGTGGATCGCCTTGGAACCAAGTATTTTTTGCACATCGGTTTTTTGCTTGCCGGGACCACGCTATTTTTCTTTTCAACAGTACAGAGCATTCCGCTTGTGTTTGTATCCGTCGCCATCATTGGCTTGGGATACGCGCTCATTTTGCCTGCATGGAACACGTTTCTTGCCCAACTGATTCCGGAAAGCGAGCGTGCAACAGTGTGGGGCTTTTTTTTAACACTTCAAGGCTCTGGCATGGTTATCGGCCCACTCGTTTCAGGGGTGCTATGGGACCATGCCGGACACACAGCACCTTTTATCATCAGTGGGATCGTGATGCTGCTCATGTTTAGCTGCCATCTGGTATTGGCGCGCCATCCGCGCAGGAAGAATGCAGAGGCCTGAACAGCATTCGTAAACGTGCTGATGCTACTCCAGCGTGCGGTACTACTCCTTTGGGAAAGCCATTCGATACAGCGGCAGCAAATGCTCAAAGGTGGAACGCACCGTCTGCAGCAACGCAGCTCCGTCACTGACGAGAGGATCGTTACGATCAATACGGAGCCCGCACATAACCTCGGCTTTTTTTACCTGCTGCAGCTTGTTAATAATGGATTGAAACTCCTCAGTGTCCATTTGCTGCTGTTCTGTGCCTTGAGGAGCCATATGATCCATGGACCAGTAAAAATGGCCCGGTAGGTTAGCACGTACATCGCTCAGGTTAGCTTCAAGGGCCTGGGCAAACGTGATTTTATTCGGACTTTCATAAATGACTGCGAATATAACGAAAATATGGGAAGCGAACATACCTACCTCAAAATGCGGCAAGGCCTTATACCCGCGCTTATTTGCCGCCCAGGCTACCCATGTATCGATCGGGGGATTGACCTTGCGTCGTGCATGCTTGGCTACGTGAACGTGCATAGTTTCTCCGCATAAGTCCGTCAAGAAGGGGGCTAGCTCCTCGCCAATCACCTCCAACTTGGGCCGTACCTGCTGTATTAGCACCTCCATGCGAGGCTCCAAGCCTGGTATTTCAAAAACATCAAAGTCCTTTGCAGTAAATCCACTGAATGTCATTCCTATTCCTCCTATATCAAGGCTAAGCCATATCATTTGGCGTAATATGTCCGATTATAGCATAATGTCACGGGCTTGACCGACTTTAGACCGGGCTCGGTACAAGCATATAAGGCAAAAGTAGGATTGTGCGCTGTTACTCATAAAAATAGGTCAAATAACCAAGTACCCTTACATAAAATGAAGTATAAAATAGAGCAAGGGAAGATCAAGCGGGAAAGCCGCAGGCTTGCTGTAGCCGGACTTCTTGAATCGGACTTGAAAAAGGAGGGAATGCCGTGAACAAGGGCTGTGAGGTAGAATATTGCAATCTAGAGCTCCGGTTTAGCCGTCGGCATATCCATAATCTGATCAAGGATTTGATATCGGAAGGGTATTCGCTGTACTGGAGCGAGGATGAGTCGTATCTGGTTTTGTCGGTGAGAACCGGGCGCAAGCTGGTGAAGCTCCGTTTTCAACAATTGCGCACTGGACACTACAAGCTGGCTGGAGATTATGTAATCCGCGATGCCAAGCTGGCTGAGTGGTTGGAGAAGCTGATTGGAAGCACCCGAGGTCATGCCATTGTCAAAAGAGTCAAGGATCATCATATTTTGGTGGAAAATATTTTGTTCGGCGAGGTCATTCGTCTGGTCGAGGTGACTGGCTTTAAGCAGCGTGTCATTTATCAGAAGGGACCAGTGCTATCCGCCCAGGAAATGGAGGATATGTACGCTTCCAATGAAGGGGAAACCCGGCTGCTGCTGCTTAAGATGGAAGTAGACGATGAATTGGAGAAGCTGTTCACAGCGATGACGGAGAAAGATACAATTAAAATCGAGAATAGCCATAAACGCCTGCAAACGCTATCTCACCAACTGCTGATGATGGAAGCGTAGTACATCGGAACACCTCATGCAAATGGGGTGTTTTGATCTGCGATTAGACAGGGGTTCACTTCTGACACTAAAAACGTTAAAATAGAAGTGCACGTGTTCCGATTCACATAAAGTGTAATGCGGTAAAGCGGCGATATAGAACACAAAATATGTTGCAAAGGATGAGGAACCAGATGGCAAAACAGCAAATTGGTGTGATCGGCCTGGCGGTAATGGGTAAAAACTTGGCCCTTAATATTGAGAGCAGAGGCTTCACCGTTTCGGTTTTTAACCGCTCTCCAGAAAAAACGCACGATCTTATCAAAGAAGCAGAAGGCAAAAAACTGACGGGTACTTTCTCCATTGAAGAATTTGTGAACTCACTGGAATCCCCCCGTAAAATCCTGATCATGGTTCAAGCTGGTAAAGCTACAGATGCCACGATTGAACAGCTTGTGCCTCATCTGGACAAGGGCGACATTATTATAGACGGAGGCAATGCTTACTTCCCAGATACACAGCGCCGCAGCAAGGAGCTGGAGGCAAAAGGACTTCGCTTTATTGGTACAGGCGTATCCGGTGGAGAAGAAGGTGCCTTGAATGGTCCTGCCATTATGCCGGGTGGACAAGAAAGTGCCTACAAACTGGTAGAGCCGATTCTGACTGCAATCTCTGCTAAAGTGGACGGCGACCCATGCTGTACATATATCGGTCCCGACGGTGCTGGTCACTATGTAAAAATGGTGCACAATGGTATCGAGTACGGCGACATGCAATTGATTGGTGAAGCATATCACTTGCTGAAATCAGTTCTGAATGTGAGTGCGGAAGAGCTTCATGAAATCTTCACAGAATGGAATAAAGGTGAGTTAGACAGCTACCTAATCGAAATTACAGCTGACATCTTCTCCCAATATGATGCTGAAACAGGCAAGCCTATGGTAGATGTGATCCTGGATGCAGCAGGTCAAAAAGGTACTGGTAAATGGACGAGCCAAAGTGCGCTGGATCTGGGTGTGCCATTGTCCATGATTACCGAGTCCGTATTCTCCCGTTTCTTGTCTGCTATGAAAGACGAGCGTATTGCGGCAAGCAAAGTGCTGAGCGGACCTAAAGCTGAATCCTTCAGCGGCGACAAGAAAGAATTTATCGAAAGCGTACGTAAAGCATTGTTCGCAAGTAAAATTGTGTCTTATGCTCAAGGCTTCGCTCAAATGCGTGCAGCTTCCGATGAATATGATTGGGATTTGAAATACGGAAAAATTGCAATGATCTTCCGCGGTGGTTGCATTATCCGTTCGCAATTCCTGCAAAATATCAAGGATGCGTATGACCGCGATCCTGCCTTGAAAAATCTGTTGCTGGACTCTTACTTCAAAAATGTAGTAGAAACGTATCAAGATGCATGGCGTCAAGTGATTTCTGTAGCCGTATCCCAAGGTATTCCAGTGCCTGGCTTCTCCAGCGCGCTTGCTTACTATGACAGCTATCGCACTGAGCGTTTGCCAGCAAACCTGCTGCAAGCGCAACGCGACTACTTTGGTGCACATACGTTCAAGCGTGTGGACAAAGAAGGCGTATTCCATCATCAATGGTTCTAATAAACCGATGAATATGTAATGATGCAGTAGGTAACGCAAAAGGAAGCTTTTTTGCCCTCTGGGTAGAAAAGCTTCCTTTTTTGATTTGGTAGGATAGTCACGATTTTGAAGACGGTAAAGGATTGTGTAATCTTTTGACGCTATGGTATGATAGAAGTATGATATTTTAATGCTTTACCGCGTCTAAGCTCTGAGTACAAATAAAAAAGACGGAAAGTTCCCGTCTCTTTTATAAACTAGCTGTTTGGTTGCTCCTGTGACCATTGTAGCATGCCGCCGGTCATGTTGGTGCAGCCTTCGTAACCTAGCTGCTGCAAATATTCGCAGGCACGTTCACTGCGATAACCGCTCCGGCAAATAAAAATGATTTCACCAGTGCGTTCGATTTCCTCAAGACGGCCCGGAATCTGTCCGAGCGGAATGTGCTTGGCACCTTCAATCATACCTTCCGCTACTTCTTCCGCCTCACGGACGTCGATCAATTGCAATTGATCTCCTGCTTGCAGGCGTGCGCGAAGCTCAGAAGGTTCAATCAGAGCGATTTGCGTCATGGCTGGACCTCTTTTCTAATGTAGTTGGGTACTACTAGTGTTGTTGTCGTGTGAGAAACGTCACACTCTCTATGTATGATAGCGAACCGATCTCAAGGCTGTCAATTAGCCCGAATCTAATAATAAATAAAGACCAGCCAATCATGTTGCTAAACCTCAACAGACCTAAATGAATATTTCTTATTTTTTAGGTGGAGAAAAGAACGTTACAACTTGTATAATTAACGTAAACTAGGATGGTTTGAATCGAAAAGGAGCATGTATATTATGGATGTTATCGTTAGACCTACCCCTTCCTTACAAGGAGAGATTGGGGCTTTGTCCTCCAAAAACTACACGACTCGTTATCTGCTTACGGCTGCACTTGCCGAAGGACAAAGTACTATTTATTATCCAGCTCATAGTGAAGACAGTGATGCTATGCGCCGTTGTATCACCGATCTGGGAGCAGTGCTGGAAGAGGATGATGAAAAAATAGTGATTGCAGGTTTTGGTAGCCATCCTCATGCTGTGAAAGAATTGAATGTAGGCAATGCAGGAGCAGTGCTCCGTTTTTTGATGGGGATTGCGTCCCTATGTCCGGATGTTACATTTGTGAATACATATCCAGACTCCTTGGGGAAAAGGCCACATGATGATTTAATCGATGCATTAGGGCAGCTGGGGGTTAAGGTAGATCATCGTGAAGGCAAGTTGCCAATACGTATACAGGGTGGTCAAGCGAAGGGCGGTAAAATTCAGGTATCCGGCTCGGTTAGCTCACAGTATTTGAGCGCTCTGCTGTTCCTTACACCTTTACTGGAGGAAGATAGTGAAATCGAAGTGCTGCATGATTTGAAATCCAAAGTGGTCATCGGGCAGACTTTGGAGGTATTGCAAGAGGCCGGTATTATCATTCATGCAAGTGATGACTACATGTCTTTCCGCGTCCCGGGTCGGCAATCGTACCAGCCACGTACGTATACTGTACAGGGGGATTACCCAGGGAGTGCTGCGGTGCTAGCGGCTGCTGCAGTAACGAATTCAGATGTTACGATCCATCGTCTTAAAGAGCAGAGCAAACAGGGAGAACGTGCAATTGTAGATGTACTGCGTATGATGGAAGTGCCGCTGACACATGAGAACGATACCGTTGTCGTAAAAGGGAACGGTCGATTGAAAGCCATCGAGTTTGACGGTGATGCTGCGACAGACGCTGTGCTTGCCATGGTAGCTGCGGCTGTATTTGCCGAAGGTACATCCCGCTTTTATAACGTAGAAAATTTACGGTATAAGGAATGTGACCGTATTACCGATTATTTGAATGAATTGAGCAAGGCTGGCGCTCGCGTAGAAGAACGTCAAGCGGAAATCATTGTACATGGCAGACCAGAGGGTGTCGAAGGTGGTGTGGAAATTAACGCGCATTTTGATCACCGTGTTATTATGGCATTGACGGTAGTAGGTTTGCGCGCGCAGAAGCCGTTAGTGATTAAGGATGCGCATCATGTCGCCAAATCGTATCCACAGTATTTCGACCATCTGACGACGCTTGGTGCTTCTGTAGAATGGGTAAAATAAAGGTAAATTAAGATGCAGACAGGAGGAGATCAAATGGCTTTTGAAAATCCGTCTAGAGAAGAGATTAAGAACATTTTGGAACAAGTAGGCAATATTGCGGTTGTTGGTTTGTCTGATAAATCAGACCGCACCTCATACATGGTTTCTTATGCTATGCAAAAGCGGGGATACCGAATTATTCCGGTTAATCCTGCGGCTGCAGGGCAAACGATTCTTGGAGAGACTTGCTATGCCAGTCTTGCTGAGGTTCCCGAACCCGTAGAATTGGTTAATGTATTCCGCCGCAGTGAATACTGCGCAGAGGTTGCGCGTGAAGCCGCTGCAATTGGAGCTAAGATATTGTGGCTGCAACAGGGAATTATAAGTCAGGAAGCCGCTGATATTGCGCAGGAGCACGGCATGACGGTTATTATGGATCGCTGCATTAAGGTAGAGGATTCAGTGACCCAAGCTGTTCGTAAAGGATAATTACACCTCATACCCATACTGTATGCACATGAAGAAAAACCTTCTTCCCTTGTTCTATAGGGTTGAAGGTTTTTGGTGTGAAATGAGAACTGTGGTACAGTATATTATACTTTCCGATATCCATATAATGTATGTATGCTTGCAATATGGAGAGGGTCTAAATGAATTCATAGGCTTATCGTTGATTAATAAGTTATCTGACCTGTAGAAACGTAAATAAATATTTTTGGCTGACGTAACCATGGCTTTGACAAAAGTATTTATTCGGCTTACCATCAGGGATAGAAGGGAGAGGAATGCCATGAATTGGCTCGGATCCTTACAACAGCTTGGTCGTGCTGTCATGCTCCCGACGATGGTGCTACCAGCAGCTGCGATATTGCTAAGTCTAGGCAGCCTTCCTTGGGCCACGTGGGGATTTCCTATGGTGTCTGATATGGCAAATGCGGCGGGACACGGGATTTTTTATTTTTTGCCGTATTTGTTTGCGGTGGGTGTTGCACTAGGAATGTCGAATCAAGCAGGTCAGGCGGGACTGGCGGCATTGGCTGGTATGGCTATATATGACCAGGTCACATTGAGATTTGGAAACGGACTCATTCAGCCAGCGACGCTTATTGGTATCATTTTGGGGGTCATTTCAGGGTTGGCTTATAATCGCTTCAAAAGTATTAAGTTGCCCGAAGTGCTACAGTTTTTTGGAGGCACCCGATTTGTTCTGCTGCTTATTGGCCTGTTCTCTGCTGTATTTGCAGGGCTCATGTTGATTATTGCTCCGCTGATTCAGCGAGGGCTGGAATTTATAGTAGGCCTGGAATCGAGCTTGGGCGGCTTTGGACTGCTTATTTACGGCATTCTATATCGGCTGTTGGCCGCTTTTGGTCTTCATCATCTGCTTAACAATATATTTTGGTTTCAACTGGGTACATATAAAACGCCGTCTGGCAACGTTGTGCAGGGGGATTTGCCCCGGTTTTTTGCTGGCGATCCGACAGCGGGCTATTTCATGTCCGGGTTGTTCCCCATTATGATGTTTGCGATCCCTGCTATTGCGCTTGCAATCATTCAGGAAGCTCGTGAAGATTTGAAGCCAAAGGTGCAAAAAACGTTTCTCACAGCTGCATTGGTCTGCTTTTTTACCGGTGTGTCGGAACAGATTGAGTTTGCCTTTTTGTTTGCAGCTCCTTATTTGTTCCTCGTTCATGCGGTTATGTCTGGTCTAGCTATGTGGCTTACCTTTGAGCTGGACATTCATCATGGCTTTTCATATTCGGCGGGTTTTATAGATTATGTCCTTAATTTCCATCTGTCACACAATGCCTGGTTGTTAATTCCAGTCGGAGTGGCATACGGACTTGTGTATTATGTACTGTTTCGATGGGCAATTCGTCGGTTCCGGATTCCCACGCCTGGCCGCGAGGAAGGCTCGGTTCTGGAGGATTGGGCCGGTAATATTCCTTACAGTGCTCCGCTTATTCTGGAAGCACTCGGTGGGAAGGAGAATATTGTGCAGGTAGAGGCCTGCATCACCCGTTTGCGGCTGACCGTCCACAATGACAGGCTGATAGATACCGGAGCGATGAAGGCTTTGGGATCGGCCGGGCTTATTAATCTGGGCGGGGGTAATTTACAAGTCGTATTTGGAACCTATTCAGAACTGATTCGTGAGGAAATTGCGAAGCTGATGGAGCGTGATCTTCCTCAAATTTTGTTCAATGCTCCTGTACATGGAAAAATGTTACCGATTCATGAAGTGCCTGATAAAATTTTTGCGACAAAGCTGGTTGGGGACGGCGTTGCTTTTGTCCCTGAACGCGGTGAACTTGTGTCTCCGGTGTATGGTACGGTAATGCATTTGTATCCGACCATGCACGCTTTGGGCATCTCCACACGAGAAGGACTTGAGGTTCTGCTTCACATCGGGATTGATACTTCACAGCTAAAAGGAAATTTTACTGCTATGGTAGAAGCAGGCGATACGGTTGAACCGGGGCAATTGCTGATCAAATTTGATTTGCAGGCGCTGCGAGAGCAAGCTCCATCGCTGGTGACTCCTATGGTCATCACGAATCCGGATCGTGTCAAGTCGTGGAGCTTTGCTCCGTTTAAAACAGTGAAAAAAGGTCAGGCCTCGGTAATGTCCGTTGTGCTGCATGACAGGAATGTTGGAGGGGTAGAAACATGATAGAAGGCATCGGCGCCGCAGCAGGTGTGGCCATCGGGAAGGCATTTGTCCTGCCGAGCTGGGAGTGGGATTTACCTGATCAAAAAATGGATACGGTAGATCTTGCGAAGGAATTTGAACGATTGTATGAAGGAATACGTACGTCCAAAAGTGAAATTCAGTTTATTAAGGACGAGTTTCGAGAGATGGTGGGAGTGGAGGAATCCAGCATTTTTGATGCTCATCTTGCGATATTGGAAGATCCGGAATTCATGAACGAAATTAGCGGCATTATTCAGCGTCAATACAAGGCAGCCGAGGTGGCTGTGAAGGAAGCTATTGATCATTTTGTGACAATGTTTGATTTGCTGGATGATGAATATATGAAAGAGCGGGCAATCGACATTAAGGATGTGGGGAACCGACTGCTCAAGCATTTGCTGGGCGCACCGGAAGTGACTCTTCCCAACGATACACAGCCCTATATCCTGGTAGCCAAGGAGCTCTCGCCATCTCAATCAGCCCACTTGAATCCCAGCTATGTGCTAGGGATTGTGACTATGAATGGTGGTAAAACATCGCACTCTGCGATTATGGCCCGCGCGCTTGGTATTCCACTCGTTTCTGGATTGGAGAGCAATTTGAATTTGCCCGTTCAAACCGGAGATATGATGGTTGTGGACGGAGATCTGGGTAGGGTGTATGTAAACCCAGAAAAATCCGTAACAGACCACTATATCATTTTACGTGACGAGCAGCGACGCAGAAAGGAGCAGCTTCAGGTGCTCGCTTCTGTAGAAGCTGTGACCAAGGATGGAACTATGCTGAAGCTGGCGGCCAATATTAGTTCTGTCAAAGAGCTGGAGGCCGCTTTGAAGCATGGTGCTCAAGGTGTAGGGCTGTTCCGCACGGAATTTTTATATATGGATCGTAAATCTGCTCCTGATGAAGAGGAGCAGTATCAAGTATATCGGCTAATAACCGAAAAGGCTGGGAATCATTCCGTGGTAATTCGTACATTGGATATCGGCGGTGATAAGCCGTTGGATTATCTTGAACTCCCAGAGGAAGAAAATCCTTTTTTAGGGTATCGTGCGATACGGATTAGTCTGGATTGGAAGGAACTGTTTAAAACTCAGTTGACTGCAATTTTGCGAGCTAGCGCAATGGGGAATATCAAGGTCATGTATCCGATGATCTCATCCGTGGAGGAGGTCCGCCAGGCAGATGCTCTTTTGAAAGAGGCCATGGCGGATTTGGATGCAAGAGGGCTTGCCTATAACCCCGACATACAGCGAGGGATTATGATTGAGGTTCCGGCTGCTGCGATGATTGCAGATCTCTTAGCAGCTGAAACCGACTTTTTCAGTATCGGAACAAATGATCTTGTGCAGTATGTGCTGGCTGTGGACCGTATGAATGAGCAGATTGCACATATGTATCATCCATACCATCCAGCTGTACTTCGAATGCTGCGCATGATTGCACAAGCGGCACATCAAGCCGGAATTGATGTGAGTGTCTGCGGCGAGATGGCTGGGGATGAACGATCCGTTCCACTTTGGCTGGAACTGGGAATACATCAGCTCAGTATGTCCCCCCAATCTTTGTTGCGGGTCAAGCATCGAGTGCTGAATACGACTGCATCTGAAGCAACGGCAATCGCTCGTGCTTGCTTTGGCATGTCCACTGGTGCGGCGATCGAAGACAAGCTGACTGAGGCTAATATCAGCTGTACTCCGGCCGGACCCGGGCGGACCTAATATTTTAATATCCGCAATGCTTCGATAGCTCAGACGAAAAAGCACCTTCAAAACCATTTTATTCATGGTTTTGAAGGTGCTTTTTTGATTTAGCCATACATAAGTTTACTCAAGTCCTGTGTCGGATTACATATCTTATTTCTGAGCGTGATTAGCTAATACATCGCAGAACGCTTTTCCGTAAGGTGGAAGATCGGGCGGTCGACGAGCGGATACAATGTGTCCGTCTGTCACAACAGCTTCATCCTTCCAGATCGCTCCTGCATTTTCCATATCATCACGGATACCCGGTGTGGAGGTGACTGTGACACCATCCAATATTTTAGCTGAAATCAGTACCCAGCCTGCATGACAGATTTGTCCGATGGGTTTATGTGCGGCATGAAACTCCTGTACAAGTTGAATAACCTTGGGGTAGCGGCGCAGTTTATCAGGCGCCCAACCGCCAGGGACAAGAATACCGTCATAATCGCTACTATTCAGTTCTTCAAAGGCATATTCTGCTTCAGCAGGCACGCCGTATTTTCCAATATACTTTTTACCTTTTTCAGCACCGGCTAAATGTACCTCTGCGCCTTCTTCGCGAACACGGTACACTGGGTACCATAATTCCAGATCCTCGAATTCCTCATCTACGAGAGCAATGACCTTTTTTCCGGTAAGTCTTGACATCTAACCATCCTTTCCTGCGCCACATCGGACACCCTTGTTCGTAGTCTGTACTTTTACATCTTAAGAAAAAGTAAGCCCAAAGTCCATTCCTTCGCAGTTTCTCAGGTTAGGAGTCGCTCTTTTACTACAATCACCGTCATTTTTTGACTCTCCAATGCCTTGGTAATTTGTTCATTGCTGCAATCTGTGGAAGGATTTGAGTCCCCAAAGTCGAAATAAAAAAAGGTATGATAGATTTTATAGAGTTAACAAATATTTTATAGACTAGTAGATAGATATATCTGGATATCTGAAGAGATCCTTATATAGTTTGATCCTACGTAATGAGGTGGTTAAAAGTGCACAAGCAATGCCAATGCGGTGAACCGATGGGACTGGAATTGCGTAAGGTCATATATGCGAGTAAGGTTGAAATTTTGCATGTTCCTATATTTTCATGCCCGTCATGCTTTTCCAGTGAGGTTCTGCAGCATGTAACGAAGGACATTAAGGAACTTTTACAAAGTCTAGGAAGCAAACCTGCGCCCCGGCGAATATCTTTTGCTCGCAACCATGAACTGGCAGAAATTATTCGCAAGCTTATACTGGAGGAAGCGGACAATCCCCATGTGGATTGGCAATCCGCTTTGGAGGAGCGAATGGAGCTTCGGATTAATCTCTTACTGGATCTTTATCGCTATGCGAGAAGCCTAGGAGATGAAGAATGGATGAGTGATGTAGAGAAAAGATTGCTTCAATTATCCGGTTTTACCAGTAAATCGGTATTAACGAATACAAAAAACTAAAAAATATGAAAATTTTCATGGTCACCATTGGATTTTACATGTTCTTTTTGTTACGATGTGAATAGGCCATACGACAAGACACAGAAAGGAATGTATATCCAATGGCGACGATGACGAAAATGACTACTATTCAACAATTAAATACGGCTCTGGAAGCGTCATCAGATAAACCGTTACTCCTCTTTAAGCATAGCACACGCTGTCCGATAAGTGCAGGCGCATATCAGGAAGTGGAGTCTTATTTGGAAGGGGCTTCCGACGAAAATATTGAATACGGTATCATTTATGTAGTAGAAGACCGACCAGTGTCCAATGCGGTCGCGGACAAGCTTCAGGTGAAACATGAATCCCCGCAGGCCATTTTTATCAAGGACGGGGAGGCTGTCTGGCATACATCCCATTCGAATATTACAGCCCGTGCACTCCACGATCATCTCACTTTTGTAGAATGAGTACTGTCGTTGCATAAAGTAGTATTTTGTCGTATCATGGTTCTAATTAGTTGATCTAGGATTCGGTTGAAAATTTATTGGCAATGGAGAGAAGGAAT
>NZ_JCAJRU010000135.1:0-14102 GCF_059447605.1 Paenibacillus sp. N119s
CGCAAACAGCTACCCGCCATAGGCACTTCTAAAAGCGGTGCACAAGACATCACGATCCACCTTCCACAATGTCGCGAGCTCCTCGCTGACATCTTCGTCCCACCAGTCGCAGAGTAATTTGCGATTGCTATGGTTTTCCGCAATCCAGATGAGGTGTCCGACGACCTTGCGGCAGTACAGCTCTTCACCCTGCTTGACCAGATCAGGGGCAATGTGAACAGGCAGACGCTTGCAGGTTCGGTACAGCTCTTTGCTGCATGCGCGGCGGATACCACGAGCCGTGGGTAAACGGGATTGTGAATTGTCATGTTTGGGGAATTTGCCGGGAGGCATATTGTACCCCCTCCTCTCTCTCACAACTTATGCGGGCACAGGAGCCGGGGTCACTGACCTCCCTAATTGCGCGAAGTGGCGACGTGTTCTGCCGCTATGATACACTAATGAAAATAGAGAAACAGGCAGGGAGTGGGAAGAGAAATGGACCATATATCTAGTATCATTAGTTATTTGTTTGAGATCATTCGCAGTATGGGGTATTTTGGTATTATGTTAGGCCTGATGGTGGAGGTTATTCCAAGTGAAATTGTCCTCGCTTATGGCGGCTTTTTAGTGTCCTCAGGACATATTAATTTTTTTGGAGCAGTTATTTTTGGAACGATTGGCGGGGTGCTGGCCCAGCTGTTTATATATTGGATCGGGCGCTATGGCGGCAGACCGGTATTGGATAAGTACGGGAAATACATACTCATCAAAAAAAGCCATGTCGACCACGCTGAAGCTTGGTTTAATAAATACGGCACAGGAGTCATTTTTACAGCTCGCTTCATCCCTGTTGTGCGTCACGCGATCTCAATCCCTGCCGGGTTGGCTCGAATGAACGTATGGCGCTTTATTATTTTGACGACGCTGGCGATTATACCTTGGTCTGTTTTGTTTATATATTTAGGTATGGTGCTGGGAGACAAGTGGGAGCAAATTGATGAAGTGGCGGCACCTTACATCAAACCCATCTTGCTGGTTGCGCTTGCACTCTTGATCGTTTATTTTGTAATCAAATGGATTGTAGCCAAAAACAAAAAAGGAAGTGTATAACATGAGCCGTACTAACGTATCGCAATATTTCGGCAAGGGCTTGAGTCCCGAGCAGTTTATGGAAGGTATGGAAAAAAACAAGGAAGCTTTTCGCTCCGGATACGATCAGTTTGTGTGGAGTAGCGAAGAGGATCGGGAGTTTTTTGAAAGCTTGAACCATCGTGACGATCTGCGTGTGCTTATATTGGCTGCCGACTGGTGTGGGGATGTCGTACGCAATGTACCTGTAGTGTTCCGCGCACTGGAAAATAGCGGTATTCCAACTGAAGTGTTGATTCTTGAAAATCATCAGGCGCTGATGGACGATTTCCTGACGATGGGCGGACGTGCTGTGCCGATTGTGATTTTTGCGGATACGGGAGGTCACGTACTTGGTCACTGGGGACCACGCCCTGCACATGTCCAACAAATTATGATCGAATTCAAACGTGAAAATCCAGATCGGGAAGCCGATGATTATCAAGAAAAAATCGCAGTTGCTCGCAAGGAAATGGCTGCAAAATATGGGGAGGGAACCGAGGTTCATCCTGTGATTGTTCAGGAATTACGCGAGCTGATCTCGGGATTTTAACTTATGACCTTATCAATTCGTAGCTTTAACCTTGGACCCCTTCAAACGAATGCTTATTTGCTTCAAGGAGATGATCCACAGCGCGCCGTTATTATTGATCCAGGAATGAATCCGGGACCTTTGCTGAGAGCGATTGAATCCCTGACCATTGAAGCTGTCCTGCTGACCCATGCCCATTTTGATCATATCGGTGGGGTGGAGGAGATTCGCAATGCCAAAGGATGCCCGGTATATCTACACGCCTTGGAGCAGGACTGGCTCACATCTCCTAAGCTGAATGGCTCCTTAATGTGGCCAGAGGCATCACCACCGATCTCGACAGAACCTGCTGAATATGATTTGGCAGAGGGGCAGCAATTAAATCTAATCGGGCATACATTCAAAGTGTTCCATACACCGGGGCATTCACCCGGTAGCGTCAGCTTCTTGTGCGGCAAAGATCTTTTTTCCGGGGATGTACTGTTCCGTCAGGGCGTTGGACGCACAGATCTAACGGGTGGCCGGGAACGTGATTTGTATGACTCCATCCAGAATAAGTTGTTTCCACTTGGAGATGACGTTACAGTGTATCCTGGTCACGGACCCAAAACATCCATTGGTTATGAGAAAGCCCACAATCCGTATATTCGTTAAATCTGATGAACATCAATTAGTGAGGCAAAATCAAAGAAGTGACAGGTTTTGCCTCAATTCGACAACAAAATATAAATTATGTATAGACAAAGGTTATTATTTTTGTTAACATACATGTATTAAAGTTACATACTAAACTCGCGAAGCACGCAAGCTGTGGATGAATCCCGGTTTGCGTTCTTTTTTTGCCCATAAGAGGATATAGAGGGATGAAGCCGTCAGATCACAAGGGGGGAGCAAGAATGAAAAGAAAACATATATATAAGGTACATCGTGAGAACGAAGGTAGTTTACATCTTCCCAAAATAATAGATATTAAAGATGATGTGGTAGGTTCCGAACCGAAGATTATAACCTGGAATAAGGTAAAACGGCGGGACAGAAGTCTTACACAAAACTGGCAGATAAGGCTCAATGAACATAGAAATGGACGAGGAGACGGTCGATTATGAAGATATATAGATGATATAGACAAGCTACCTTTTTTTTAGTAGACTTAGCAGATAAGTTCAGACAAACGGGGGGGCTAACGATGCATCATTTAGGAGCTAGAATTATGATCGTCGCGGATGCTTTTGAGCAGAATCTTCCTGTGGGCGAACATGGTTATATCATTGCTTACGACCGTAATGCGGACAATGCTTTTGACTATGTCATTCGCATACCGAAAGTGAATCGCAATTTTTTCGTACCATCCGGGGACATCGAGCTGGAAGAAAGTATTCTCAAGCTGGAAGCCGAACGGATTGAGCGTGAAGCGCTGATAGATTACGCCCTTGCTACTCATAATGAGAAGCTGTTCAGACATGTGATGAACGGTGGTCATGATTCAGTAGAGACGGAGGAAGAAGAAACCGCGGCAGAATTGTTGTCACAGGCTGATTTTATCAAACAAGTTAATTTACGTGCTTGGATATAGGAGTCGGCTGTTGCCGACTCTTTTTAACAATATATAATGAGCACGATTTCAGCTGCTATAGTTTTCTCGAAAGAGCACCGAGAGGTGCTTTTTTTATATTCTTTTAGTAACATTTACCTCATTCATGTACAGTCTGCTTCTGTACCGCGTCAAAGATTGAATTGTATAGGGTTCTATCCTATAATTAAAAACGTTATTTCAAAGTTCGGTGTAACATTTTTGATGTCAGGATTTTGCAAAATCCGATTCCAGTCGCTTATTGGATTTTTGTTTATATATGAGGAGGGATTTGAATGAACATTTCCAAAGAAGATGTCCGTCACGTAGCCAGGCTGTCCCGGTTGAATCTGACCGAGGCTGAGGAAGAAACCATGACAGGACAATTAAATGCCATTCTCCATTATGCGGAGAAGCTGAATGAGTTGGATACGGAGCAGGTAAAACCGACCACTCATGTGCTGCATGTCAGCAATGTTATGCGGGACGACGAAGTTCGCGAAAGTTTGACGCACGAGCAAGTGATGCGTAATGCACCTGAAGAAGAAGACGGACAGTTTAAAGTTCCTGCTGTTCTGGAATAGATTTCACATTTGAAAGGAGGATGCAAATTGAGCTTGTTTAATAACACATTGCCGGAAATACATAACAAGCTGCATCAAAAGGAAATTTCCGTGAGTGATCTGGTGGGACACGCTCTGGAGACAATTGATGCGCGGGAAGACAAGATCAGAGCCTATATTACCGTTGACGAGGAACAGGCCCGGGCATCCGCACGTCAGCTGGATGATCAGCTGATTTCAGGAGAAGAACGAGGGTTGTTGTTTGGTTTACCGGTCGGTATTAAGGATAATATCGTGACAGAAGGGCTGCGTACTACATGTGGTAGTCAGTTTTTGAAAAATTTTGACCCTGTTTACGACGCGACGGTTGTCGGTAAGTTACGCGCAGCGCAAACGGTGACACTTGGTAAAATGAACATGGACGAATTCGCCATGGGCGGTTCTAATGAGAACTCCAGCTTTTTCCCGGCACGTAATCCATGGGATCTAGAACGTGTTCCCGGCGGTTCCAGTGGTGGCTCGGCTGCGGCTGTTGCGGCGGGTGAGGCTTATTTCACACTCGGTTCCGATACAGGCGGCTCTATTCGCCAGCCTGCTTCTTATTGCGGTGTAGTTGGCCTAAAACCAACCTATGGTCTCGTATCCCGTTTTGGACTGGTGGCCTTTGCCTCCTCTTTAGACCAAATCGGACCAATTACCAAAAATGTTCAGGATTCGGCCTATGTTCTGCAAGCCATTGCTGGCTATGACCCGAAGGACTCCACGTCTGCGAAGGTAGACATTCCTGATTATTTGAACGCTTTAACCGGAGATGTAAAAGGACTTCGTATCGCTGTGCCTAAAGAGTATCTTGGTGAAGGTGTAGATCCACAGGTCAAGGAAAAAGTGCTCGATGCACTGAAAACACTGGAAGGATTGGGCGCTGTATGGGAAGAGGTATCTCTTCCACATACGGAATATGCGGTTGCGACATATTACCTGCTGGCTTCATCCGAAGCATCGTCCAATCTGGCCCGCTTCGACGGCGTGCGCTATGGTGTACGCTCTGACAATCCAGATAACCTGCTTGATCTCTACCATCAGTCCCGTACGCAAGGGTTTGGTCCTGAGGTGAAGCGTCGGATTATGCTCGGTACTTATGCACTCAGCTCCGGGTACTACGATGCTTATTATTTGAAAGCTCAAAAAGTGCGTACACTGATCAAACAGGATTTTGATCGTGTATTTGAACAATATGATGTGATTATCGGACCTACAGCACCGACTACCGCTTTCAAAATCGGTTCTCAAGTGGATGATCCATTAACGATGTATTTGAACGATATTTTGACGATTCCGGTAAGTTTGGCTGGTGTGCCGGCTATCAGTATTCCTTGTGGTCTTGCAGATGGAATGCCAGTCGGACTGCAAATTATCGGGAAAGCCTTTGACGAGTCTTCTGTACTGCGTGTAGCTCACGCCTTTGAACAAAATACTGAATTTCACAAGCAGCGTCCGCAGCTGTAATTTGTCAAAAAGGAGGGAACCTATTCATGTCTACAACTACATCGAAGTATGAGACGGTCATCGGACTTGAAGTCCATGTGGAACTGCATACGAAGTCCAAAATATTTTGCGGATGCTCGACATCCTTCGGAGCGCCGCCAAACTCTCATACATGTCCGGTTTGTCTCGGACATCCGGGGGTATTGCCAGTATTGAATCGTCAAGCCGTTGATTATGCGATGAAAGCAGCAATGGCGCTCAATTGCACCATCGCTGATGTGAGCAAGTTTGACCGCAAAAACTATTTTTACCCCGATTCACCGAAGGCTTACCAAATCTCGCAATATGATCAACCGATTGGCGAGAACGGCTGGATTGATATTGAAGTGAACGGTGAAACCAAGCGTATCGGTATTACCCGGTTGCATCTGGAAGAGGATGCAGGGAAATTAACCCATGTTGATGGTGGCTATGCGTCTTTGGTTGATTTTAACCGGGTCGGCACACCATTGGTGGAGATTGTTTCGGAACCAGATATATCTTCGCCGGAAGAAGCCAAGGCTTATCTGGAAAAAATACGTGCCATTATGCAGTATTGCGACGTATCCGATGTGAAGATGGAGGAAGGATCGCTTCGTTGTGATGCGAATATCAGCCTTCGTCCGCGCGGACAAAAAGAGCTGGGAACCAAAGCAGAACTGAAAAACATGAACTCCTTCCGTGGCGTACAGCGCGGATTGGAATATGAGCAGTTCCGGCAAGAACAGACGCTGGAAGAAGGCGGAACAATCGTACAGGAGACACGGCGCTGGGATGAGGCGCAGGGTAAGACCTTGTCCATGCGTGGTAAGGAGCAGGCGCACGACTACCGTTATTTCCCGGATCCGGATCTCGTTACACTGCATATTGACGAGGAGTGGAAAGAGCGTATCCGTGCTTCAATTCCTGAATTGCCTGACCAACGTAAAGCGCGTTATACTTCGGAATATGGATTACCTGAGTATGATGCACAGGTCATTACGTCCTCCAAGCCACTGGCTGATTTGTTTGAGGATAGTCTCCAGTACACCAAGGATGCCAAAGCAGTATCCAACTGGATTATGGGGGATTTACTCGGATATTTGAACAGTGCCGGTGTTGAACTGTCGCAGGTTAAATTGACAGGTCGAGGCTTGGGTGAAATGATTGGATTACTGGAAAAAGGGACGATCAATAGTAAAATTGCCAAAACAGTCTTCAAGGAAATGCTGGAAAGTGATAAACTGCCACAGCAAATTGTTGAAGAAAAAGGGCTTGTGCAAATCAGTGATGAGGGTGCAATTCTGACAATTGTCGAACAAGTTGTAGCAGCCAACCCGCAATCGGTCGAGGATTACAAAGCTGGCAAGCAAAAGGCCATCGGCTTCTTGGTCGGTCAAGTGATGAAGGAGAGCAAGGGCAAAGCTAACCCTGCCCTCGCTAATAAGTTGCTGACAGAAGTGCTGAATCGTTAATGGCATAGTTATGACAGGGGCTTGTCTTTTAGGGACAGGCCCCTTTTGCATAGTTGCAAAGCAACGCATGGACATCAAACAGGTATCAGAAGCGTGTTGACATATGATGAGTTTCCTTAGGAGGGCAAACGGCATGGTTACCCTATGTTCATTGGAAGATGATGATATTGTCAGTCAGATCTGGCGTCTTCAACACGTCGCCTATAGACTGGAAGCTGAGTTGATCGGGTTTAATGAGATTCCTCCGCTATTGGATACATTGGAGACGCTGAGAAGCTGCGGAGAGTCTTTTTACGGGTGGCTGGAGGATGGTGAACTTTTAGGGGCGCTGGCTGTGCAGTCTGAGTCGTCCGGATCGCTTACCCTTACACGTATGATGGTTCATCCAGATCATTTTCGCCAAGGAATTGCGGATTCCTTAATGAAGCATGTTTTGAATAAATATCAGAGTGTCCCCCTGTTTATTGTCACTACAGGAACTTTAAACACGCCAGCGGTGGCACTTTATCGAAAGCATGGTTTTCGTCCCGTTTCCGCAGCAGAGGTGGCCCCAGGCGTGGAATTAACCACCTACCATTTGCATAACGTGGAATAATACTCACAACCGCGTGCCCGGACAGGGAAACATGACCACAACCGGGAGGAGGACTCGAATGAATAATCCGTGGATTATAGACGATTCACATATCATTTTACGGCTATTACTGTCCATGCTTCTCGGTGGGTTCATTGGCTTTGAGCGCGAACGTTCCAATCACGCTGCTGGTTTACGAACTCACATTATGGTCAGTCTTGGTTCGACGCTGATTATGCTACTGTCCATTTACGGCTTTGCTGATTTTATTAAAGAAGCTAATGTGCGTATAGATCCAGCACGCTTGGCTACGGCGGTGATTACTGGCGTAGGCTTTTTGGGGGCAGGTACGATTATGTTCACGGGTAAATCCATTACTGGACTGACGACGGCGGCTTCCATTTGGGTCGTAGCTGCCATTGGCCTTGGGGTCGGAGCAGGCTTCTACTTCCCCTCTATAGCGGCAACTGTGCTCGTATTTTTAAATTTGTGGGTGTTCAACAAATTAGAACTTCGGTATATGCGTGGACGGAAGCGTCATCTTATTACACTGTACGGATTGTCTTCACACGGATTGCTAGAGCAAATTTCGACTTATTTAGAGCAAGAAAAGATAGAAATACGCAAAATCATGATTAAAGAGCATGAAAATGTTCCGTTTCATGAATTGCATCCGGATCGGCAGAGTATGGAGGTTTCCCTTGAGGTTCTGGCCCGACATGACTTTAATCCGGTACGTATTGCAGCTGATTTACGACAATGGGAAGATATAGCTGCAGTCTCCGTTGAGTGATCATATTCCTGTTTTTTACAGTTACTATCAAATCTGATTGGGGTACTATGTAACCATCAAAGTATTTTCAGCAGAGTTGCGTATGGAATTCAAAGGGGAGGATGGCATGAACTCGGAACAACCGTTACCGTCTGAACAGTCTAAACAGGCTGAACAGCCCTATAGACAGGAGCGGCGGGGGCGTCTGCAATACGCTAAATTTCGCAAAGTAATTGCTATTATCATGGCAGCTATAATACCAGGAATGGGACATCTTTTTTTAGGACTGTTTATTAGGGGACTTACATTTATTGTATTGCTCCTGCTAGATATTTTTGCGATGTTGTATGTTTCCTCAGATGGTCTAAGGATTAACATCCCGCTGCTTATTTTGCTTGGATTGTTTATACCCGTTCTATATTTTTATAATGTATACGATGTCTTACAGTCAGCAGATTACATGGTTCGTTATCGGCGTAAGCCAGATCAATATGCACGAATGGATGCTAGAGGTCAGCAAAGCAGTCCTTTTTATGCATGGGAAAGAGGTTTTGCCTTTGCCGTGCTATTGGTAGCAGGTGGAGGACTTATGATTCTGTTCCGCATGAAACCTCGCTGGTTAAGCATTTTCTTTGAAGATTACGGATTTTTGACGCTGGCCATTATATTAATGATGATCGGTTTATTCCTTTTTCTAAGGGAAGCCTTATTGTCCTTTAGACGTAAAAAGTTGAAAGAAAGAGGGTGAAGCAGGCGTGCACCGCAAAATAAGAGTCGGCCGCTACACCGCTTCGCTTTTGTTGATGGCTGTAGGCATTTTGCTGATTGTAGATGTGCTTCAGAACACTGAATATATGCTTCAGCTCCTTGTGTGGTGGCCTGTAATCTTTGTGCTGTGGGGACTGGAGTATCTGATTTTTTTTGGCGTGTACTATCGCAAGGAAGGCAAGCCTGACAATGGACGACGTTTTAGGCCTGACCTTAAGGGAATTCTGTCCGCTTTGGTAGTGACTGCCTCGGTTTTTATCGTGACTCAGCAAAACCATTATATGTATCTGTGGAACCGGGTTAGTCTCAATCTGACATCGGCCTCTATGGATTTTAGCCAGGCTAAAGAGAATCGGTATGATATGGGCGGTGTGCTCATACCTGTAACGATGCAGACGTCCGATGTGGTAGTTGATTCGGTGAATGGAGATATAACACTGATCAGACGACCTGTGTCCAATATAGAGGTGCGTGGGACTCTATGGGTGGACCAAGCGCCTGCGGCCGAGGCGGACAAGATTGCTCAAGCTTCTTCACTGACCTCTACCGACGGGAAGACCATTCAGATTCGTCCGGAGGTACAGTCATACGGAGCATCAAGTAAACGTCAGCCTCGTATGAACATGCTGATCACCGTGCCGGAGGACCGGCGATTCAATATGCAGATTAGAACCTCCAATGGGAATATTACCTTGAATGGAATTGACGCTATCGACAGCATCCGGCTTGAGAGCGGTAATGGGAATCTCATAGTTAATGATGCTATTGGCAATGTCAAAGGAGTCACTCTGAACGGTCAGATTAGATTGCATCGGATTACCGGAGATGTGGATGTGCGCACGAACCGTGGTGATATGCAGGCAGGGGATATTGAGGGAGCCGTGTCATTACACACCATGGTAGGTAACATCCAGGTTGCTCGCTCGGAAGGGGATATCACTGCAGATACTCAGAATGGTGACATGAATATACTGAATTCTAAAGCCAAACTGAATGCAAGTTCACTTAACGGTGCAATCAAAGTGCATAGCGAGCAGGTAGGAGGGGACTGGAAAATATACAGTGCTGTTGGTGATATCGTATTGGATCTTCCGTCGAATGGAGATTTTCAGCTAGAGGGTTCAAGCAGTTATGGTAATCTTCAGTCCGATTTTCCATTTAAAATAGACAGTAAAAGTATTTCAGGCCAAAACGGGGATGGCAAATATGTGATCAACGTAGAAGGGAATAGCAATTTAACCATCAAAAAGTTACTGATACCGTCGTTACCCGACTTGAATGATTCCGGGGAATCGACTGCACCCGATACCTCTGGAAACTCTCTGGATGAACGAGAAGCTCCTATGACAGATACTCCTATAGGAACATCCGGCGACAATGCGTCGCGTTGACAAGAATCTTGAGTAGACCGTACAATGTGAGTAGCTATAGAAGTAAATTGTAAATAGATGTGTGGTAATTTTTGATAGGATTGCAAGTAAGGGATAAGGCGGTGGACATATATGGCAGCACGCGTCCAGCATGCTTTGGAACTTCTGAAGAAGACAGGTGTACGCATAACACCCCAGCGCCATGCCATATTAAACTATTTAATGGAATCTATGGGGCATCCGACTGCAGATGAAATATATCGTGCGCTTGAGTCCAAGTTTCCAAGTATGAGTGTGGCTACGGTTTATAATAACTTAAAGATGTTTATAGAAGCGGGTATGGTACATGAGTTGACCTATGGAGATAACGCCAGTCGATATGATGCCAATATTTCGGAGCACTATCACATCATTTGTGAAAAATGCGGAAAAATTGAAGATTTCAGTTATCCGTATTTGGCAGATGTGGAACGCCATGCTGCGTTGGAAACAGGCTTCGAGGTACATGGACATCGTATGGAGTTACACGGAGTATGCAAAGCTTGTAGTAACAAACAATCGTAACGAAACAAGGAATAGAAGTTTTTGTGGCGTATGTATATATTGTAATGGATTGGAAACGTGAGGAATTCCCCATAAGTGGGGATTTACCGCGTTTTTTTGTTTAAATCACTTTGTTTTTTTGTTTCAAGTCATCTGCTGAAGTCACAAAATACAGAAATCAAAATTTCTTACAATGGAGGTTCAATATTGGCCAGAATTCATTCCAGACGCCGCCGTAAACGTTCTCGATTCAAAGGAGCGGCAAGCCTGCTATTATTCGCAGCGATTATATGCGCTATTACTGTCGTATGGTATGGTAATCCTCTTCACGAGAAACCGGATTGGCAGGGGAGTGTCCGACCTATTTTTATGAAGGGCAAGTTAACCGGATATGAAGCTCAAAGCTCCGGCAAAAACATGTTGATGCCGCTTAAATTGATACAAGGTCAAATTGACCCTACAATTCGTTATGAGGATGACAGCCAAACCGTCATTATGGCAACGAGGCAAAGCTTGCTCCATATGAACGTTTCACAGACACAAGGAGAACTGAATGGTAAAGCATATGCGCTTAGCGCCGCCCCTCAGATCATCGGTGGAGAGGTGTATATCCCCATAGAGGCTGTACGTGAAGTGTATGGTATATCCATACACGAAGATCCTTTGACAGGTGCCGTTATTTTAATGAAAGCTGGAGAGAAGGTCAGGCTAGGTAGTGTAGAAAAGAAAGATGGGGAACAGGATGCTAGAATTGCTTTGCGTAAAGAAGCCTCTAGCCTATCTTTTATTTTGACCGATGTATCTCAGCAGACAAAAGTACGCATCTGGTCCCAACAGGGCGATTGGTATTTTGTGCAGTTAGACAATGGCTATGCAGGATACATTAAGTCAGACTGTATCTCTGAAGGAGAAGAGCTTGCGATACCTTCGGTTAAGGACGAATTGTCCATCTCGGAGAAGCATTGGGAGGGTAGACCCGTGAATCTCGCTTGGGAAGCTGTCTATAATCGTAAGCCTGATCCTTCCAAATTTGATCCTATGCCTGGCGTAAATGTGGTAAGTCCTACATGGTTTAGCGTCGTTGATGATGAGGGCACTGTAGAAAGCAAGGCGGACCCTGCATATGTCAGCTGGGCACATCGCAAGGGGATGGAGGTATGGGGCTTGTTGAGCAACAGCTTTAACCCCGAAATAACAACCGAGGCATTATCTACTTTTGAACGCCGAAAGTCGATTGTAGATCAAATGATTTCACTTGCCCTAGAAAATGATCTGGACGGTATTAATATTGACTTTGAAAATGTTCATACAAAGGATGGCCCTAATGTTACCCAGTTTTTGCGGGAACTTAAACCGATGGCTCGGGCACATGATTTGATATTGTCCATTGATGTTACGCCTAAATCTCAAAGTGAGATGTGGTCTGCCTTCTTGGATCGAAAATCACTAGGCGCGATCACTGATTATCTCATGGTAATGGCGTATGATGAGCATTGGGCAGCTAGTCCAAAGGCTGGTTCCGTTGCCTCATTGCCATGGACAGAAGCGTCGATTAAGCGGGTTCTTCAGGAAGACGAAGTGCCGCCTCAAAAAGTAATTTTAGGTATACCGTTATATACCCGCGTTTGGTCCGAGACTCCCAAAGAAGGGAAGATTAAGGTCACATCCAAATCACTTGGTATGGAGTCAGTAGCGGATATCATAGCCGAATTTAAGTTGAAGCCTAAATTTAGAGCCTCCGAAGGTCAGAATTATGTCGAGTATACAGAAGACGGTGTGGTCAAAAAGATTTGGTTAGAAGATCAGGTATCCCTGAAGGCAAGAGTGGAACTTGCCAAATCACTGAATCTGGGCGGAATTGGTGTGTGGAGTCGAAGTTTTGCAGATAAAAATGCTTGGATAAAGCTGAAAGAAATAATTAAATAAGATAAAAATTTATACAATTGAAGAAGGAAGTTTCTTATTTATGTAGAAATGATCACATGTATCCAAAATCCAATTTAGCGGTTATAGCCGCCTTGCAGGTATGGAGGGTGAAGTGCAGCTAACCAAATTAAACCTGATGCATGATGAATTGTTGCAGGAAGATTCAATAGGTGTTATTTCGTACAGAAAGCCGGGAGAGTATTTCCACGGTTCGATGTTGCACGACTTTGATGAACTCATTCTGATTATTGGAGAAGGCCGGAAACCAGTTCGTTCTATTCAACACTTATTGATTAATGGATTAAAGTGCCAAGTGTTGTACACAACGCTCAGATGTCTGAAGGGCTGGATTATCGCTGGTGAACAAGCCAACATTATAGATTATGTGCTAGAAGGTCGTATGGTCTGGGAACGGGATGAAAGGGTTCGTCTTTTAAGGCAGGAAATTATTGAATTTAACGATCCACTGCGGGAGCAGAAACGATTTCATGAGTTCTCCCGCTTTCTGGTCAATTACGTTCAGGGTAAAAAAGCAGTACGAGAAGGGCGGACCATTGACGCTTATCAAAGTGTATTGAAGGCACTGGATCATTGGGCTTCTATTGAACTCATTGAACGAGGAATTTATCCTAAGGTTCACTTATGGGTTCAGGTACAATCGCTGGATCGAACGGTTGAAAAGTTGTATAACGAGCTCACATTAAGTACGGAGACTCTGGAGCAACGGGTTGAACTGGTACTGCTTGCTTGTGAATTTTCAGTCTTGTCAAAAATGGAGGAGTGCTCCTCTCCGCTATTACGTATATTAGGCAGCAGGCGGGAACCTTGGTCAATAGATGAACTTATGAATCATCCTGAGCTAGAAAATCTACAATTAGATCTTACTGTCGTGCTTCGTAAGCTGGTTTATCGTTCGCTTATTAGAGAATCAGCCGCCGGGGGATTTAGGGATCGCGGACAAAATCGTGAACTGCGCTACTCCCTTCTTTGACGATGGTCGAAGAGGTTAATTTATCAGGAAGAAAGGTTGATATACGCGATCCTTTCTTCCTTTTTTCTTACCTGAATTATAATTTACAGGAGATAAAAATAAATAAATTATTAGTCTAGCTTGACGAGTATGTAAAATATGTGCTAAGTTATAACTCGCCCCATTAAGCAACACGAATAATTTATAACTGTCTAAAGCAGGATAAAAGGTGTTGCAACAAGCGAAAAAATAAAGTTTAAAAAAATGCTTGACGAAAAATGAGGTTATGTGTTACATTATTTAAGTCGCCGCTGAGACGCGGTGGTGAAACAAAGCGAGTCATAATAAAGGTTTGATCTTTGAAAACTGAACAACGAGTGAGTAAATTGATTTTGTTCGCAAAATCAAACATGAGATATTTTATCT
>NZ_JCAJRU010000136.1:0-14054 GCF_059447605.1 Paenibacillus sp. N119s
CCTCACGCTCAAAGAAGTCGTGCGACTTCACGCGGAATACGACGTACAAGTCACCTGCCGGTCCTCCGTTGACCCCGCCTTCGCCTTCACCGTTGATACGCATTTGTGCGCCATCATCCACACCCGCTGGAATGCGGATATGAATTTTGCGTTTCTTGCGGACACGGCCTGATCCACTACAAGTCGTACATTTTTCTTTGATGATTTTACCGGAACCGCCGCAATTGGAGCAGGCGCGACGATTAACCATGCGACCAAACGGTGTATTCTGCACCACTTCTTCCTGTCCACTGCCGTGGCAGACGGAACAGGTCTGTGGTTGAGTGCCCGCTTTGGCTCCTGTACCATGACACGTATCGCATGTTTCCGTACGTTCAATTTGAATGTCGGTTTCTTTACCAAATACCGCTTCTTTGAATTCAATCGTCATCGTATATTGAAGATCGTTCCCTCGTTGCGGTGCATTCGGGTCACGTCGACCATTGCCGCCACCAAAGAACATATCAAAAATATCACCAAATCCGCCACCGAAGTCGGCACCACCGAAGCCGCCTCCCATGCCCTGATTCGGGTCTACATGACCGTATTGGTCATATCTTGCCCGCTTCTGGCCATCACTGAGGACATCGTAAGCTTCTTTTACTTCTTTAAATTTTGCTTCAGCGTCCGCAGCCTTGTTCACGTCCGGATGATACTGACGCGCAAGTTTACGGTAGGCCTTTTTGACTTCTTCATCCGAAGCGCCTTTTGCGACACCCAGCACCTCATAATAATCACGCTTATCAGCCAATGTTCCACCCCCATGCCTACAACGTGTCTGCACTACATATAAAAGGAAAGCCAAAGGCGCGGGATGACCCGGCTTTGACCTTCCCATCTTTCAAGGCAGTACAACCCGTAATATGCTTATTTATCTTGGAAATAACGGTTACCCTTAGGCTAATTGTTATTTATCAAGGCAGCTACGCTGCTAATTACTGTCCAGTATATCATAACGCACCAGTATACCGTAAAGTTGTAACTACCCGATCCGTTGCTCAGTCTTTCTTCTGATCTTCGTCAACAACTTCATAGTCCGCATCAACTACATTGTCACGGCCTTTGTTGTCTGCTGCTCCTTCTTGAGCTTGTGCTGCTTGAGCGGCTTGCTCATACAATTTCACAGACAATTGCTGAACGATTTCAGTCAGTTCTTCAGTAGCTTTTTTGATGTCCTCCAGATTGTCGGATTCCAGCGTTTTTTGCAGATTTTCTTTAGCTGCATTGGCTTTTTCGACTTCACCTGCATCCGCTTTTTCGCCCAGATCTTTAATCGTTTTGTCTACAGAGTAGATCAGTTGGTCTGCAGCGTTTTTCGCTTCTACCAAATCTTTGCGTTTCTTATCTTCTTCCGCATGCAATTCGGCATCCTTCATCATACGTTCTACTTCCTCATCGCTCAAGCCGCTGGAAGAAGTGATCGTAATTTTTTGGCTTTTGCCTGTGCCTTTATCTGTAGCAGATACGTTCACGATACCGTTCGCATCCAGATCGAAGGTAACTTCGATTTGCGGTACACCACGTGGTGCTGGAGGGATATCTCCCAATTGGAAACGGCCCAGCGTTTTGTTGCCTGCTGCCATTTCGCGTTCACCTTGCAGTACGTGAATTTCTACGCTAGGCTGATTGTCGGCATATGTCGAGAATACCTGCGATTTGCTCGTAGGGATTGTCGTGTTGCGTTCAATCATTTTAGTGAATACGCCACCTGCAGTTTCGATACCGAGGGACAGTGGAGTTACGTCAAGAAGAACGACGTCTTTCACATCACCTGTCAATACACCTGCTTGAACTGCCGCACCCAAAGCTACCACTTCATCAGGGTTTACGCCTTTGTGAGGCTCTTTACCTGTCAGCTTTTTGATGGCTTCTTGTACAGCTGGAATACGTGTGGAGCCGCCGACCAAAACGATTTTGTCGATGTCGCTAGCACTCATGCCTGCATCTTTCATCGCTTGACGAGTAGGTCCCAAAGTACGTTCTACCAGATCTGCGGACAATTCTTCAAACTTCGCACGAGTCAGGTTCAACTCCAAGTGCTGCGGAACGCCGTCAGCTACGGTAATAAACGGCAAGGAAACAGTTGTTGTCAATACGCCGGACAGTTCTTTCTTAGCTTTTTCTGCTGCGTCTTTCAGACGTTGTACAGCTGCTTTATCTTTGCTCAGATCAATACCTTGATCTTTCTTGAACTCATTTACGAGGTAATCAATAATCACTTGGTCAAAGTCATCGCCACCCAGCTTGTTGTCGCCGCTTGTTGCTTTAACTTCGAAGAAACCATCGCCGAGTTCCAGAATGGATACGTCGAATGTACCGCCGCCCAAGTCATATACAAGGATTGTTTGGTCTTCGGATTTTTCCATACCATATGCCAATGCAGCTGCTGTTGGCTCATTGACAATCCGCAAAACTTCCAGACCGGCAATTTTACCTGCGTCCTTAGTTGCTTGACGTTGACCGTCATTGAAATAAGCAGGAACAGTGATAACTGCTTGAGAAACCGTTTGGCCTAGGTATGCCTCAGCATCGGCTTTCAGCTTTTGCAAAATCATAGCGGAAATTTCCGGTGCAGAATATTCCTTACCATCAATGTTTTCTTTGTGACTTGTACCCATGTGGCGCTTGATGGACATAATTGTACGATCCGGGTTTGTAATGGCTTGGCGTTTTGCCGTTTCCCCTACAATACGCTCCCCATCTTTTTTGAAACCGACCACGGAAGGGGTTGTGCGTGCGCCTTCCGGATTTGGAATAACGACGGCTTCGCCGCCCTCCATAACAGCCACACAAGAGTTGGTTGTACCTAAGTCAATACCGATTACTTTGCTCATCGGACAATTCCTCCTTCTGTATATACGAGGCCCTCAGGCCAGAATAGTTGATCAGAATGATGTAAGTCTAATGTATATAGAAAAAGTTACATGCTAACTTTTACCATTGCTGGTCGAAGCACCTTGTCCTTCAGCATGTATCCCTTTTGTACCTCTTCAACAACAATGCCTTCATCATGCTCTTCGCTCTCTACCTGCATAATAGCCTGATGGAAATCAGGGTTAAACGGTTGTCCAACTGCATTCATGGCCGTTACTCCCTCTGCCTGAAGCACACTCTCAAACTGGCGGAAAATCATTTCCACCCCTTTCGTGAATGACTCAGACTCCGCTCCTTGTGATGCTGTTGCCAGCGCACGCTCGAAGTTATCCAAAACAGGTACTAACTCGGTAACCAGCTTCATAGACGCATATTTAGCAAGTTCTTCCTTTTCTTTCAGCGTACGACGGCGAAAATTGTCAAAATCCGCCTGTGCACGCAGTAACCGCTGCTGATGCTCCTCAGCCTCTGCACGAAGTTTGGCCACCTCTGTGTCTTCTACCTCGGCTTCCAGTGCTGCCGCTTCATTCACCGGCTCTTCCTGCTGGCTCGTTTCGGCGGCTTCCTCTGTGCTTACATTTTGTTGTTTTTCATCTTGGAACGCTTGTTCTTCTTTCAAAATGTTTCACCTCCTTCAAGTTGTAACTCCCCTTACAAAAGCACGCAACAATGCACCCGCGCAGGATACAAACCGTATCCCAGCGCGGAACATGTAGGACCGCAACCTGTGCGATCTTATTTTATTTAAACCGTTGCGTTAGCATTGCGGTCAAATCCTTAGACAGGATACCCAAAATATTAATAACTCTCGCATATTCCATCCGCGTCGGCCCCAATATACCTATCGTGCCCAACGCTTCTCCGTCTACTGCATATGTAGCAGTAATCAGGCTGCAATTAGCAAACGCCTCATGATCATTTTCCGTACCGATGCGGACTTGAATTTCAGGTGCTCCGGCTACAGGGGTCATCAGTTTAAGCAGCGTTGGTGTTTCCTCCAGCAGATCAAGAATATGTTTAACCTTTTCTACATCTTTAAATTCAGGTTGATTCAGCATGTTCGTCGCACCGCTTAAATACAAGCGCTGATCCGATTCATTATCAAGTGCTTTATCCAGCACCTTCATAGCGTCCTCAAAATGAGACACATGCTTCTCCATTTCCTGACCAAGCGCGGTGTAAAGGCGTGATTTAAGCTGATAAATCGGCACACCGACCAGCTTGCTGTTCAGCAAATTCACAACCTTTTCCATTTCGGAGATTGAGATTCCTGGCGGAATATCCACCGTTTTATTCTCCACCTGACCTGTATTGGTCACGATAATCGCCACTGCCGTCGTTTCGTTGAGCGGCAACAGCTGAAAATGACGCAACGAAGTATGAAAAACCTCCGGCCCAAGCAGGATGGAAGTATAATTGGTCATATGGGACAAAATGCCTGATGCATGCTGGATCACTTGTTCCATTACATTCAGCTTTTCGGCGTAAAAGGCTTTTAGTTCCCGCATTTCCACAGGCTTCAGTGTATTTAGCGGCACCAAATGGTCCACATAATAACGATAGCCTTTATGAGACGGGATGCGTCCCGCAGAAGTATGGGGTTGCTCCAGATAGCCCTGTTCCTCCAAATCCGACATTTCATTACGGATCGTGGCTGGGCTGAATCCGACATCCTGCCTTTTGGATATGCTGCGGGAACCCACTGGCTCAGCCGAACGGATGTAGTCATCAATAATCGCATTCAAAATGAGTCTCTGACGTTCGGTTAACAAGCGAATCCCCCCTTATCGTTTATCCATAATAGCATGATTGTGAAATGGAATCATTAGCACTCGTTCGCGATGAGTGCTAACTGATAATACAAAAATACCAAACCGACCTGATCATTGTCAAGTCAGATCAGTATTTTCAATAAACGATATTTATTACATCCATTTTGATCACTATGGTAAAACAGAGCGTTTGCAATTTTTCACCTAAAACCTCATTATTCATCATATCCAAACCGTATTTATCTATAGGGCAGAAAACAGAAAAATTTGAGATTGTGTCCCCAAGCTGTTTTAACTTCATTGCCCTAAAGGAGGAATGAGATCTGAGAAGCCAGCGCCGTAACCTTTTATACGCCCTAATCGCACTCTTACCCACAATTTGTATGTTTTACATTTTGATTGAGTTGTTTCCGTACACAGGACTAGGCAGAATCGTTGCTTTGCCACTAACTTTTATTCTGAACGCTGCCCTTATGATTTCCGTAATCCATCTAATTCGTAAATTAAGAACTCTGTGGTGTGTCTTTATCCTGGTCCCTACCATTCTGTTAAGCATGTGGAATACCATTTTATTTTACCCGCAAGAATTCAGTCCAAGTATTCCCAAGCAAATAAAATATAGTGTTACAGCTATATCACATTATGATGATTTAACACCAGCCGATTGGAAAGAGTACACATATCGTCCAAGCCGAATCGGAGAGTCTGAAAAATACGTTGTCGCCTTGTATAAATACAAACATCAAGTTCCGTTAGATGGCACTACATACTTTTATAATGATACGGATTATTACTGGGAACATCCCATAAGCAGCCTGAGTGAAATACCCTCGGAACTGAAGCCTCATCATCAATTCATTTGGTGGTTGCTCCAAAACTTCGAGAAATGAACAAGGGCAAACATTACAAGCTGCAATACATACGCACAACTATGTCCTGATAAAAAAAACTGAACTGACCTCATTATTACCAGGTCAGTTCAGTACTTTCAATACTGCGATTTCATCGCAATTGTTTTGCTTGCTGCAGTGAATACAGTCGGTCCATACCTTTTCAGGGAAAATCTCTTTGCTAACAACATCAAAACCGTTTCTTATAAAAAAGGATACCTCGTAGGTCAATGCCATAATTTTAGGAATACGTTGCCGCCGTGCTTCTATAATAAGGCCCTCCACAAGCTTGGAGCCAATTCCCATTCCTTTATGTCCCTCAGAGATGCCAAGGGAGCGAATCTCCACCAAATCAGCGCCCAATTTGCATAAAGAACCACAACCAACGACCTGGCCATCCACCTCTGCAACAATAAACAGCTCCAGTTGGCGCGTAAGCACTTCCCTTGAACGTGGCAGCATAATCCCCCGCTCTGCATAGCCGCTAATCATTTGATATAAAGGCTCCACATCCTCAGGAACCGCACTTCTGCACAATACATCTTTACACACTGAAGCCATCTTGCTCTCCTCCTGCCGCTTGCCGCATATAATGAATAAATATACAACATTACGCATAGAATCGCAATACTCCATTTACCCTGCTGTGGCAGAATGGTGTAATACAAAGATAGTACAGGTTATACGGTGAAAACGTGCTGTATTGAAGTCTGCAACCTATGCATTTGCCGTGATCGACCCGATGAACTCTGCAAATACATCATTTCCGAATAAAATGCCGCGTTCGCTCAAACGATACCCATCCTCGATCGATTCGATTAATCCCGCATTCAGCATTTTTCCGAGAGGCACTGTAAATATGTCTTCCAACGCCTGACCGAATTGAGCTTTAAAGCGGGATTTGGACACACCCTCCAGCATTCTCAAACCAACCATGAGGAAATCCTCCATGGCTTCCGCCGTCGGCACTTCAAAGCTATCCAGACGCGGCAGACCATTCCGAGTAGCCTCCACATAAGGGTTAATACCCTTAATGTTCATGTGACGCTCTCTGCCGACATAACCATGTGCCCCGGCGCCGAGACCGTAATAATCCTCATTACGCCAATAAGTCATATTATGCTTACTTCCCAAACCTGGTTTTGCGAAATTACTAATTTCATACTGTTCATACCCCGCTTCTTTCATGCGACGCATAAGGAGTAAATACATTTCCAGTTCGTCATCTTCATGTGGAAGTGGCAGCTGATTTTTCTGGTACAGCGTGTGGAAAAGCGTGTTCTCTTCAACCTTCAAACTGTAGATCGAGTAATGAGGAAGCTCTAGCTCCAGCGCTCTACTGACGCTTTCATCCAGCATGTCCACCGTTTGATTCGGCAAACCGAACATCAGGTCAATCGACAGATTATCCAAGCCAGCCTTTCGTGCGTTTTCCAAACTACGATAGACATCATCTGTACTATGAATACGACCTATGCCTGTAAGCAGCTCATTCTGGAAAGCCTGCACCCCAAAGCTGAGTCGATTGACGCCGCCTTCTTTCATCACAGAAAGTTTTTCAAAATCAATTGTACCCGGATTAGCTTCCATGGAAAACTCAATATCTTCCGCCCAGTTTGGAAAATAGGTGCGAACGCTCTTCAGGAAATATTCCATTTCCTTCGGATTGAGAGTCGTTGGTGTTCCGCCCCCGACAAAAATGGTCTTTATCTCCCCAGGCGGGTGAAGTTTGACCGTATGTTCCATCTCCCGTTCCAAGGCATACAGATATTCCATAACAGGCTGATCCTTGAGCACATAAGAGTTGAAATCACAGTAAAAGCATTTATTCGTACAGAAAGGTATATGCAAATAAACCGCTTGAGGTGCGGATGAATATTCATGTTTTTGTATGGATGCGGTCATACCGATCCTCCTTGTCGATTTCAGGATATAGTGAGAAAATGAGCCGAGTTGAGACCAAGCGCTTCGTGTTCCATTTGATCTTCTGATCGCTGTTACTCGCCAATTTTTTATTATATAAACACTCTTAGGGATAAAATTGGGGAGTAAAGGCGAACGCTACGCTTCTCCAGATTCAAATGGCCCACTCCGCTGCTGCCCACCACAAGTCGATCATTTTTTATGGTGTAGGTGTTGCAGTAAAAGAAACTCTACTTAGAGATACGCTAAAGTTTTAATGATACTATGCTTTGTTACGCTGATTGTAACTTGAACGAGATCTACGTCTTGAATAGCTTGCTCAAATAAAGAACGTCCATTCTTCATGCTGGCCAATGCCCCATGAAAGAATGGACGAATACTTCAAACTGCTTTACTCATCTATCTTCAGTACCGCCATAAATGCTTCCTGTGGTACTTCTACGTTACCGACCTGCTTCATACGTTTCTTGCCCTCTTTTTGCTTCTCAAGCAGCTTCCGTTTACGGGAAATATCGCCGCCATAACATTTGGCCAAGACGTTTTTACGCATAGCCTTAACGGTTTCACGCGCAACTACCTTTGTTCCTACAGATGCCTGGATTGGCACCTCGAACATTTGACGCGGAATCAGTTCGCGCAGCTTCTCACAAATGATGCGTCCGCGGTGATAAGCCCGATCTCTATGCACGATGAACGACAGGGCATCGACCTGCTCGCCGTTCAACAGAATATCCATCTTCACCAGATTAGACTGGCGATAGCCTGAAATTTCATAGTCAAAGGAAGCATATCCTTTGGTGCTGGATTTAAGCTGATCAAAGAAATCATATACGATTTCAGACAAAGGAATCTGGTACGTAATCGTTACCCGTGTTGTATCCAGATACTCCATGTTCACGTACTCACCACGCTTGGTCTGGCAAAGCTCCATAACCGTACCTACGTAATCATTTGGCACGATGATGCCTGCCTTAACATATGGCTCTTGCACATGTTCAATACGTCCTACTTCCGGGTAGTTGGAAGGGTTATCGATTTCAATCGTTTCCCCGTTAGTCAATTGTACACGGTAAATTACGCTCGGTGCCGTTGTAATCAGCGGAATATTGAATTCACGTTCAATACGTTCTTGAATGACGTCCATATGGAGCAGACCAAGGAAACCGCAACGGAAACCAAAGCCCAGCGCACTGGATGTTTCCGGTTCAAAGCTAAGCGAAGCATCGTTCAGCTGCAGCTTTTCAAGCGCCTCACGCAGGTCGTTGTACTCCGATGTTTCAATCGGATACAGACCGCAATACACCATCGGATTAATTTTCCGATAGCCTGGCATCGGCTCTGGTGTTGGATTTTTGGCATCCGTCACCGTATCCCCGACACGTGTGTCGCCCACATGCTTGATTCCGGCAACAATAAAACCAACATCACCGACATTCAGCTCGTCCACGATTGTCATACGTGGCATGAAAGCTCCAACCTCAATGACTTCAAACGTTTTGTCAGTCGCCATCATTTTAATTTTCGAACCTGCGCGGATACTGCCATCCACAACACGTACATATACGATAACGCCCTTATAAGGATCATAATGCGAATCGAATATAAGCGCCTTGAGTGGATTATCCGGATTTCCTTGCGGAGCAGGCACACTTCTGACCACCTGTTCCAGAATTTCCTTGATACCGATTCCAGCTTTGGCTGAAGCATGTACAGTCTCGCTTGTGTCCAAGCCGATAACATCCTCGATTTCCTGCTTAACCCGTTCAGGATCAGCACTCGGCAAATCAATTTTGTTAAGCACCGGCAAAATCTCCAGATTGTTGTCGAGCGCCAAATAAACGTTAGCCAGTGTCTGGGCTTCAATCCCCTGCGCTGCGTCTACTACCAGCAAAGCACCTTCGCAGGCTGCCAAACTACGGGATACCTCATAGGTAAAATCGACGTGTCCCGGGGTATCAATCAAATTCAAAATGTACTCTTCGCCGTCATCGGCCTTATAGGTGAGTCGCACTGCCTGGAGCTTAATCGTAATCCCGCGCTCCCGCTCCAGTTCCATCTGGTCAAGCACTTGCTCCTGCATTTCACGGGAAGTGAGTGCACCGGTATACTCCAAGATCCGGTCAGCCAGCGTGGATTTACCATGGTCTATATGTGCAATGATACTAAAGTTCCGAATTTTACGTTGTCTTGCCAAAATATCAGTCATGCCTTACCCCCACACAATGCCTAGTATCAATCAGCTTATTATAGCAGTTGTAAGGGGGGTCAGCAATATTTCTATTCTGTTACCCCGTCAAATACAGATACAACCCAGCGAATGCTCTTTCTTGACAGGTTTTGAAGCAGTCCAGCCGTCTTGTCGGCCATGGTATCCACCGATGCCTGTTGCGCCTTGACGGCTAACAGTTCACGAGGTGTCTCCAAACCTTGCCGGGTATTGTCATCTTGTGCAGTTTTCGTGTCCCATTCATGTGTCCAGCGTGTGCTCTGCTCCTCGCTTCGTTCGTTTGGTTTCTCTGCATTCATGTCCGTTTGTGGCTCCGATTCGACCTTTCCACCTGTATTATACGTACGGTTATACGCTCGGGCATTAGCTGCCGGGGTATCCTCAATCACCGTCTGTTCGTATTCAACATTCTTTTGAGTTACCGATGAAACTGGATTCTCAGCCCATTCCGGGCCATAGACTGAGCGCAGGCCAGAGCCTGCCAGCTGCATGCCAAGTAACACGCCTGCCCCGACCAGAAGCACAAATCCGAGCGCTTTTTTACGAAAATGTCCAGACATTTATATCCCCCTTCCTACTACCTCATTTAATTGCCGCTCTTTTGGTTGTCAGATACATGGGTATCCGCCTTTTGTGCTTTCTGATCTTCCCAATACACTTCACTGATCATGTCCGCCAAAACGTCAGAGGTCCGTTTTAACTCCTCCTCGGTGTTATCAATCCCCCCGATTTCAATCAAAATGCTATGGGAAGACAAGCTTTGATTGTATTCCCCGTTGTTTCCTTTGCCGCCATCTTTCCCCCATACACCGCGCGATACGCCGTGATATGATTTTTCCAGTTTTTCATGAATACGAGCGGCAAAAGCTTCATTTTTGCGCCAATTTTTGTTGTCATGTCCAATGATAAAATACACTTTGGCATAAGAGAGTCCATTAATAGTGGCTGTTGTTTTTCCATGACGTTGAGAATCACGATGAATATCAAGCAGATAAGTTAAACCTTTATTTTGAGCCAAAGCTTCCTTGACGGTTTCGCGTGAATATTTGTAAGAGTAGTTCCAATTGTAATTTTGAACGGTGGCCGCATAATCCTTGTTTACATGCAGTGTGGATATCCCTTTCTTTTCCAGTCCCTTCTTTACAAAGTCCCCCACCCTTGATACATTGGCTGATTTGGAACCTGAATTGGGGTTAGAGCTGGTTTTGCTTAATAATGGGTTATATGCTTCTCTCGGATGAGAGTGGTAGATTAATATCCGCTTCTCTCCTTTGGCGGCATCAACTGGATCATCCTTACGGGCGGGGTCTGTTTCCGGTGTTGTCGGAATATCCGGTGTAGTAGATGGCGGGTTCTCAGCTGTGTCTGATCCTCCAGGGGTATCCGTCGTTCCCTGATCAGGCTGATAGTCCTCAGGACCCTCCACCTTGATGTTCCCCGAACCCTTGCGCAGCAAGACAGGCGCTCCCGCAGACATACCAGGAATTTCACGAGCAATGAGGCTTTTGGGATCCTGCGGATTAATACCTGTAAGCATCTGAAAAACAAATGGTGACCATTGTTCCCCCGACAACGAAGAATGCTGCTTCTTTTGTGCCAAATGGGGTACCTCCATACCTAGCATATCCGCGAAAAAACCGCTGGACACTGAGCCCGCCAATCCTTTCATCGAAGAAACAGGAGAGGTTTGCAAACGATTTTCTGCCAACCCTCCTAATCCCAAAACGACAAATAAAAGCGCCGAGCCCATGATAAGCAGCACAAGCGTATGTCCCATCGCCAAAATTTCGATACCTTTTCTTCTCCATCTTCCGACGTTCCAGGTCTGAATTTTTTTCATGTGAGCTTGTCCTCCTTCGTCCCGTCGAAACCCGCTTTTTTACTTCAGAACACAGGGTTCCTATCCGTTGCGGAAATCTCTTATACTTCAACTCTATGAACGGAGAACAATTACTAGAACAAAAAAATCTCTATCTACAGGTAAATTCCATCCCTTTTTGAGAGAGATAGGATGCCTGTTAAATAGAGATTTTTGTGTCTGTGTCTTAGAAAGATGGTTTTGCTAGCCTTTCATTAATGCGTATACGCGGCGACATTGTCAGGATCAACCGCCTCATGCAGAGCAGCGTTCAATCCAGTCGCAATGATATTTGCGATATCTTCAATAAATTCATCAATCTCTTTTGGAGTGACAATCAAATCATGCCCTAATGGTTGAAGTACCTCTCTCACCAGCCCGAGTCTCTCAGGTTCTGAAATATCATCCAACATCCCCAGAATTACTTTGGTAGAAGCCTTTTCTTTGGTAAAATGCGTTTTCATCAATTCGATTACATTATTGACTATGGTTGAAGCGTAGCATACCGTGGGAACACCGATCGCGATACACGGAACTCCCATAATATCCTTGGTGATGCCGCGCCGCTTGTTGCCAATACCTGAACCTGGATGTATTCCGATGTCCGCCACCTGAATGGTCGTATTGACACGCTCCAGTGAACGTGATGCCAGAGCATCAATAGCAATAATCAGTTCTGGCTTTGTGCGATCCACAATACCTTGAACAATCTCACTGGATTCGATTCCCGTAATACCCAGAACACCCGGTGCAATCGCACTCACATCCCGATATCCCGGGTTGATCTGATCAGGTGTCAGTTCAAAATATTGACGGGTCACCATTAAATTTTCAACGACAAGCGGACCCAGCGAATCAGGAGTAACGTTCCAATTTCCCAAACCTACCACCAGCACTTTTGCCGTCTTAGAAATCCCTATTTTTTGTATAAAGTGCTCCATTTCTTTTGCAAAGGTAATAGCTACCCGCTGCTGGAGCCCAGTGTCGCCTTCACGCAAGCCAGGTACTTCGAGCGTAACGTAATGCCCTTGTACCCGTCCGATCCGGTTGGCTCCTTCTTCATTTAATACATCCAACCGTGTAATTTTAATACCGTTATCTTCCTCCACGTTCTCATTTATACCCGCCAGCGGTACAGGCTGATTTCGTTCTGCCAGTTCTCTTGCCTCTAATGCCAAATCCGTGCGGACTGCATACTTCTGCAAATCCAGATCCATCTCTTACCCCTCCTTATATACCATCACTGGCTATAGTGTGCGAGCCACCCAACAGGTTTATGCACATCCATTTTCATCCTGTAATTTGCATCGTCTCAGAATGTTTTCTTATTGCAATTTGAGGTACGGCATGCTAAAATATTTTAAGTTGTGAAACGTTTGTGTTCATAAGTAATGCCTTTACAGGAGGTGAATGTAATGCCAAACATCAAATCCGCTATCAAACGCGTTAAAACTAGCGACAAACGCCGTGCGTTGAACGCTTCCCAAAAATCTGCGCTTCGTACAGCAGTAAAAGCTGCCGATACAGCGTTGGTAAATAACGAAGCTGAAACTGCTGCTGCTGCTTTCAAAGTGGCTTCCCAAAAGCTGGACAAGGCTGTAACTAAAGGTTTGATCCACAAAAATGCAGCTGCTCGCAAGAAATCCCGCTTGGCGAAAAAACTTAACGCTCTTACAGCTCAAGCGTAAGCAAGAGCTACTTTCATACGTTAATGAAAAAATCCTGACCAGCCTTGGCTGATCAGGATTTTTTAGTTTATAACTTTATGGGATTAGATTGAAGCACCCGCTCCCATTTTCATCAAAAATAGTTCCAGCCCCAATACCTTGTCAACGACACCTGTCTTCATATGATAGTCTAGCTCGCCCAGCTCATAGAGAAGCTGGCGCAGTTGCTCAGGACGGAAACGCCGTGCTTGGTCCCCTGCAACTTTCACCCCATAAGGATGCAAGCTGAGCTGACTCGCAATTTGTTGCTGTGAATAGCTTTGACCTGCCAGCTCTTTGACCTGCAACATAATGCGAAACTGTCGGGTGATCAAAGCTGCGATCTTGATTGGTTCCTCTTTTTGCTTAAGCAACTCATAAAAAATACTAAGCGCCTTATCCAACCGCAAATTAGCCAGATCCTCAACCATCGCAAATACGTTCTGCTCTGTATTACGAGGCACAAGGGACTCAATGACAGCGGACGAGATCGTTCCCTGTGCTCCTGCGTACAAGCACAACTTATCGATCTCGGCAGCCAAGGATTGAAGCCCAGTACCCGTGAATTGTATGAGTCTCTCAGCCGCCCCTGCTGCCAATTGCACTTCTCTTTCTGCTGCACGCTTATGGAGCCAAGCCACAAGATCATCTCCACCCATAGGGGCAAAGGCAATAACGGAAGCATCACTTTTCAGTTTCTTGACAATCTTTTTCCGTTCATCCAACTTTTCAGCCTGAACCGTAAAAACGATGACACTATAGTCA